>JASJCP010000113.1 GCA_030065935.1 Xenococcaceae cyanobacterium MO_167.B27 | reverse complement strand
ACTACAACGTTACTTTAGGACAGAGAGTCTATCCTGCTGCGGAATTATCAGAACAAATCTCTACCGCAGGAAAAGAAGCTTCGGGTACAGGTAATATGAAATTTTCTCTCAATGGTGCATTAACTATTGGTACTCTCGATGGGGCTAATGTAGAGATTCGAGAAGAAGTATCCGCGGAAAATTTCTTCTTATTCGGCTTAAAAACCCAGGAAGTTATGGAACTAAAAGCTGTTGGTTACAATCCCAAGGATTATTATGAGAATAACTCGGAACTCAAAGCAGTTCTTGATCTAATTACCTCTGGCTTCTTTTCCTATGGGGATACTGATTTATTTAAACCGATTGTAGATAATCTTCTAGAGGAAGATCCTTATTTACTCCTAGCAGATTATCAATCTTATATTGAATGCCAAGACAAAGTAGGGGAAGCTTATAAAGATCGAGATAATTGGACAAGGATGTCTATTTTAAATGTAGCTCGCATGGGTAAATTTTCCAGCGATCGCTCTATGAGAGAATACTGTAAAGATATTTGGGATGTCTCAGCCGTACCCATTGAAGTACAAGAATATACTCAAGCTAATGCGGTTTTGCAAGTCAACAAACAGGATGAGGGATGAGGGATGAGGATTGCGCTCTTACTGATTATAGGGACTAAGGATTAGTGATTAATTATTAGACTTCTTGCTCCAAGTCAGGGAATAGGCACTCTTGCACTCTTGCAATAGGGAAGATTTTTCCCGAAAAGAGTCGTCAAAATGATTATTTTTTTACTTTTGCAAGAGGTCTATTAATTATTATTTAAGTACCTAGGCAAAATTATTTACACATTTTTCGCGTCAGGTGAAACAATATTGTCGCTTCCCAACAATAAAGGGAGTCGGTTTTTTCTATCTTATCTAATTATTTTGGATGCCAAAGATATTACTAAACAGATGGCGAAGTTACATCTTAAACATCATATCCCCCATGGATTTCACGGCACTTGGACACCAAAAGTATTCATTTAGCTAGCTAAAAAATCCCCCATATATTGATTTACTAATGTGGGTTGCTCCTGTTGTACCCAGTGACTACAGTTAGGAATGTAATTAATCTGGAAATCTTTTACATAAGCTTTGGTATTGTAGGTTAACTCTTTTCCCAAAGCTGTGTCTTTTTCTCCCCAGATCATCAATGTGGGAACTTGCAATACTGTCCATTCTTGTTGCTTAAAAAGTCCTAGAAAATTACTGCGATAGTAGTTCAACATAGCAGTAAGTGCGCCTGGTTTGGCAGCAGCTTTTTTGTATGCTTCCAAGTCTTCTGGGGTGAAAGCAGTTTTGTCTATTGCGGTTTTAACAAAAAGAGCAGCAATCATCCGATAGTTATTAACTCGACACAGAAACTCTGGTAGCAATGGAAGTTGAAATAACAGTAAGTACCAACTTCGTAGCATTTGTTGGGAATTAGTACGTAATGCTTCAGCAAATTTAGCAGGATGAGGAAGATTCATCACAATTAGTTTCTCTACCATTTCTGGATGAGCATAAGCAAAAATCCAGGCTAGCATTCCTCCCCAATCATGTCCCACCAAAATACAGCGATCATAACCTAGACCTCTGATAACACCTTCAATATCTTTTAATAACTCAGTAATTTGATAAGCTTTTCTCTCTTTGGGCTTTTCACTGTCGTTATAACCTGGTAAATCTAGAGCAACTACTTTGTAATCTGGAGCGAATTCTGCAATTTGATGTCGCCAGGAGTACCAGAATTCAGGAAACCCGTGTAAAAACAGCATTAAAGTCCCTTCTCCCTGGGTAACATAATGGAGTCGGATACCATTACTGATGATGTAATCATGTTTGAGAGAATTTTCTGATTCGGACACCATAGCAATTTTGGGAATTAATTTCTTAAATGATAATTATTTATATAATGTTTGGCGCGGGAAATCTAGCTATTGCTTGATGGGAAGCTCATTAACTCCAAATTACTGATTTCAAAATACAATTTGTAGAGTTTATTGGTGAAATAAATCTTGTAGAAAGTTTTTTCCTGATTGTTCTAAGTCATCTTCTAGAGAGAAAACTAAACTTTTAACTTGTATATTGCCAATCTTATCCCTAAGAGGTTGTTTAAGTTGCTGAGGATAAATTAATCTTGCATGACTGCATTTTTGACTGGTTGCATAGGTGACAATTTGATAAATATCACTATTTGATGGAGTATCAGAGTTTTTATATTTGGTATCAAGGACATAGAGAATTTGCTTGGTAATAGTATCTTCTATAAGTAAGTCAATTTTAAATTCACAACTTGTTAAATTAACTGTCTTTTGAATTCTGAGGTTAAAGCGATCGCCTAAATTTAGTTTTAGCCATTCCGCTACAAATTTTTCGTAGAGATTAGCCATATTAACCAAAAAAGGTAATATTTCGTTATTACCTAAATGATTACTAGGCATGGAATTAGTTAGAAAAAATCGGCATAAACTATGTAGTTGTTGATAATCTTGGTTTAGTCGATTATATTGAAAATTGTCTAAATCTGAAACAGTAAAAGAATTTAAGATCACAGAACTATGAAGTGTGTGATAAGTTTTTCTCACCAAAGATTTAACTGTGACACTACAAAGAGAATGACGAGAAATTAGATGTAATGTCCAGAGCAAAATTTGGGTTTCTGGAATATCATTAGTCTGCTGTTGATAATTGCAAGTAAGCCTAATATCCCACGGTTTTTTGAGGGTTTGTTTGATATGTAATCTTCCACGAACATAATTTAACTGTCTTGTTTCAGTAACATACTTTTTAGATAACCCCTGACGGCATCTTACTAAAATTTTATTGCACAAAAGCTGCACTAAGCGATTATAAAAATCCTCTAAAGTTCCACAATTAGTTACACCATCTAAGAAACGAAAACTTTTTAAGTTATAAGCATACTCTAACATCCCTAATAAGTTTGCGATCGCGACTTTGGGAGTAATTCTAATAGCTAAGTTTGAACTTACAGGAATATATCCGATCCATCCTTGGGCGGTAAATTTCCAACAGTCACCTTGTTTAGTATCTTGCAAACTAATTCTTACTTGACTAGGATATTGTTGTCTGATGATTGCAATATCTTGTTCAGTAATTTTGTGACGAGGATATGATTGACTTTGATATTCAATTAATTCAATAGTTAACATTTATATTATTATAAAGATAATATCTCACGCAAAGACGCAAAGGCGCAAAGAGATTTACAAGATGTCCAATTCAATTGCTACGTGAATTGCGGATACTGCACAACCTATAAATCAAGCTAAAATTTTATCTTTGATTTTATCCCAACGGAATTCATTAACTTGTTCAATGCTGTTGTAAAAATATTCTTCTAAATAAGGTTCGATTTCCATACGCCAGATATTTTCAATTGCTGATGCTAAATCTTCTATTAAAAAATAAGAAACGCCAAGAGAGTAATTACAATCATCAATTACTTTATTGATTTTTTCCAAAACAGTAATTAAACCATCTACTCTCAGCTTATTATTATTTTGGTGAAACTTGCGAATAACCTCATAATTAGGTTCGACTGTAATAAAAGCAAAACGACGACGTAAAGCAAAATCTACTAACGCGATCGATCTATCCGCAGTATTCATTGTTCCGATAATATACACATTACTTGGTATTTTAAACTTCTTGTGACTTCCTGCTAAATAAATTTCCTTATCTCGATACTCCAATAAATACATCAACTCACCAAATACCGAGGATAAATTAGCGCGATTTATTTCATCAATAATAAGAATACAATTATCATTACAAGATTCTGCTTTACTACAAAATTCCAAAAAACGTCCAGGTACAAGATTATATTCTAATTGTCCGTTATTTGTTTCAGGGCGAATTCCTTGAATAAAGTCTTCGTAAGTATAAGCTGGATGGAATTGTATAATGTCATAAAATCCATCAGTACCCCCGATTAAATATTTAGCAATATTTTCTGCAATAAAAGTTTTTCCCGTCCCTGGCGATCCTTGTAATATTATTTGTTTTTTGCGTTGTAATGTCTTAATCCAATTTTTCAGAGTTGGATATTCTATATTTGTTATGGTTACATATTTTTCTAATTTATATTTAGGATTCCATATCTGTAGATGTTTTTCTATTGCTGGTAGAGGATTTTGATAATTTGCAATAAGTACCAAAGGAAAAAAGTAATTAATTGTTTCCACAACAAAGTTTACTAATTCATCAAAAGATTTTTTGAAGACATCTTCTATTTCTAAATATTTATATATTTCCTCATTCCAGATATCAGGAAGACTGCGACAAGACATATATGAATAAACATCTTTAGTTAATTGTGAACCCCTAGAAATATTAATAATATTTTCATGACCGTAAAATTAGTATGATATATATAGTAAGCTTTTTCATTATCTTGTGAATTTAGGAAATACTCTGTTTCATTTCGCTGAAAAGAATCTTCACTAAGAAAAAAATCTTCTAAAGAATAGTAAATATAATCTTCATCAATTTCCAGTTTTAAGGTTTTATTAATGGCTGAGTATAATTGTTGTTTACCCCCATAATAATTACTTAAAAATTTAGCAACTATTTTTTGATATCTTAAAACAAGAATCCATAAACTGTAGAAATCAAATAATTGATTATTCTGGTTATCTAAAAAAAAGTCAGGCTCTATATTTTCTTTACGGATAATTTCGAGAACATGATCTTGCTTAATATCTAAATATTCAAGATATCGTAAATAGTCATCAAAAAAATAATCTCCCCACTCTGAGAGATAATCACAACACAAATTAATTAGTGATAAATAAATAATTGATACTTCACACTTATCAATATTGTTAGTATAGCTGGTTAATCCTTTATTTCCTAAAATAGTCCAGGCTTCTTGTAACCATTCCGATATTTTCCATTTTGTCCATTCATATTCTATCGGAAGATAATCTGTATCAATACCTAAATAATATTCGTTTTTAATATTGCAATTCCAGTTTACATAAGAGATACCACACCATATAGCATCATCTAAAATACAGTTTGTTAGCTTATTAAATTCACTCCATTCGACATTATTCATTTATAACATTCATCCCTTAAACTTCTTTGCGTCTTTGCGTCTTTGCGCGAAATAAAACCAATAGCTACTGAACATTAAACCTCTAGCAACACTCAATTTAGCATCCCAAGTCCTTAACTTTAATTGCTACTTATCCAAAAATCTCATCAACCACAGTGGTTAACAAATGACTAAGATAGAGGTAGCAAGTAAAAAAATATACCGAATCGCAAATAATGACAGCAACTTTGGGCGCAAAATCTCAACTCAACGCACCTACTATACAACAGCTTCCTAATGGTTTAACTATTATTGCAGAACAAATGCCAGTAGAAGCAATTAATCTTAATGTATGGCTTAATGTCGGTTCAGCTAAAGAATCCGATGATATTAACGGAATGGCTCATTTTCTGGAACATATGGTGTTTAAAGGCACTCCCAACCTGAAGATTGGGGAATTTGAGCAGTTAATTGAGGAAAGAGGCGCGGTAACGAATGCTGCTACTAGTCAAGACTATACTCACTACTATATTACGACTGCACCTAAAGATTTTGAGAAACTTGCACCATTACAATTAGATGTGGTTCTGAATCCTAGTTTAGAGGAAGAAGCTTTTGAACGGGAAAAGTTAGTGGTATTGGAGGAAATTCGTCGTTCTGAGGATAATCCTAACCGTCGTACTTTTTATAATGCGATGGAAACTTGCTTTACTAGTTTACCCTATCGTCGTCGGGTACTAGGACCAGCAGAAGTAATTGCTAATTTGCGATCGCATCAAATGCAAGATTTTCACTCTACTTGGTATCAACCCCATTCTATGACAGCAGCAGTGGTAGGAAATTTACCAGTAGAAGAGTTGATTAATATTGTTAGTGATAGTTTTGAACAATATTACGGTAATCAATCTACTAATAGTCTGGTTGCTAAATCCCTATCTTATAGTCCTGAGACTCCTTTTACAGAAATTGTCCGTCAAGAATTAACTGATGATAATTTGCAACAAGCCAGAATTGTGATGATGTGGCGTGTACCAGGAATGATGGATATTCAAGAAACTTATGCCCTGGATATTTTAGCAGTAATTTTAGGTCAAGGTAGGGTATCCCGACTTTTTAGAGACTTACGAGAAGAAAGAGGGATCGTAAGTCAAATTGGTGTGAGTAATATGACTCAAACTCAACAGGGAGTATTTTATATTTCGGCTAAATTACCAGCAGAAAATATTACAGAAGTAGAAACTGCAATTAGTGAACATATCCGCACAATCCACAATGAACCTATTGCAGAAAAGGATATTATCCGCATCCGTACTCAAGTAGCTAATCGGTTTGTTTTTGCTAATGAAAAGCCAAGCGATCGCGCTAATCTTTATGGCTATTACTATTCCCAATTAGGAGATTTAGCACCAGCTTTAAACTATCCTCAACATATTCAAGCATTAGAAGCATCTGATTTACAAAGCGCAGCACAAAAGTATCTCGATCCTGATGCTTATGGCATAGTTGTAATGAAACCTAGCAACTAATTATTACTAGTAAAAGGAATTAAATCCAAACGCTTTTGGGATTGGGTTAAAGCTGCTTCTGGAGTTTGGTTTCTTAATAAAGAGGCTTCAATAGCTCTCCCTAGATTTTCCGATAAACGAGTGTATTGGGTAATTATTGGGCGCGATCGCGCCCACTGCATCTGTTGTAAAAAGACTTCTAGTACAGGATTTTCTTGAATATACTGTTGATAAGCATCACTTTCTTGAGATTTTAAATTAATTGGTAAGTAACCAGTTTTTAACGCCCAAGTCGTTTGGAATTCTTCACTGAGGATATAAGCTAAAAATTCTTGACAAGCTTTTTCTTTCTGAGGATTAGATTTAAAAACAAATAAATTTTCTCCTCCTACTACTGCTGCTGGATTTTCTTTTATGGGAATGGGAAATACTCCGTAATCAATATCTGTTTGAGATAATTGTCCTAAAGTCCAAGGACCAGTTACTTGCATTGCTGCTTTTCCTGATAAGAAATTATCTAATTCATAACCTCTTTCGGGCGCGGATAACATAGCTACATTATCTTTTACCAAATCTGCACCTAATTGTAGTGTATCTATGACTCCTTGATTTACTATGTTGGGTTTATTTCCATCTAATAATTCTCCTCCAGCACTATAAATAAAAGGTAGCCAAGCAAATACTGTCCATTCACCTTTTCCTAAAGAAAGGAATATACCATAATTATCAATTATTCCATCATTATTTGTATCCTTAGTAAGTTTTTTAGCAGCTATTTTTAACTCCGACCAAGTCTTAGGGGTATCTGTAATTCCTGCTTGTGCAAATAAACTGGGACGATAAAATATTGCAGCATTATTAGTAGCGAAAGGAACAGAATAAACATGACCATTTAAAGTCATAGACTCAAACATAGCAGGATCGATTTCTTGCTTAATTGGAGAACTATTCAGCCAAGTTTCTAAGGGTAATAATGCCCCCAAATCTACTAACTTTCCTGTTAACTGTGCTACAAACCACAGCATATCTGGAGGTTCACCACTAACTGTTGCAGCGAAGATTTTAGGCAATTGTGCATCTGGCTGTCCTACATACAAAGCCTGTATTTCGATATCGGGATGAGACTCATTAAATTTAGCTACTAAATCATTAAAAACATCCCTATTTTCTGGTGGATTTATGCCATGCCATAAAGTAACTTTAGTAACATTATTGTCTTGATAATTATTTTGACAACCGTTAAGAAAAATAAAACTACAACAAAGTATTGTAATCAAAGTAACTTTTTTGAGATTTTTTATAAAATTAAATATCATAATCATAAATTATATGAATATTTACCTAGTTTAAATTTAATTTAAGCAAAGTAGGTTTTTAAGTTATTAAGTTACCATGATTAAGGTTCAAAACATTAACTAATTTGTATAATTTTACTGACTACTTAAAATATTCCTTGTTCCAGAATCACGGTAAAAAAGTTCGGTTTTACCACTTCAAAGATTCTGGCAATCTCGATAGGATAATACACAAGCCTATAGAAAATAGTATTTATCAAAATTTATTTGGGTACTAATAAGATTAGTTAGCGGGTTTGGGAGGTGGAAATAAGAGTGCAAAATTGGTTACTACAAAATCTAAGTGATATTTTCAATCGTAGTGAAGACTATGTCTATCAAGATACAGAAAAAGTTTCTGTTTCCGCAATAGATGCTGTGGATACACTACAAGAAAACTTCCGATTATCAGCATTAAAAGCTCAAAGAGAGTGGTTTGGTGCGATCGCAGCAGTGGAAAAACTTTTATTATCTAAGACAAAAAAAGATGATAATTCGCTTCAAGGGGTTATATTTTCTGCTCCTGTTCCAATTTTAAGCAATTCATCTTTACTAACTCATTTTAAGACAGGTATATTCACTCCAGAAGCTTTTAATCTCAAAGCTTTAATGCCTTGTGGTGAGCCAAAAAGCCAACCCAAACTTTTAAACAACTCCCAAATATTAGAACTACCTCTAATTCCTAACGATCCTATTGCCCAAGAGCAATTTTGTATAGTTTTAACTGCTACTTTTTCCTTGGTAATGGTTTTAGGAAAAGATACTAAAGATACTCCTACTTTTCATTTTTCCTTTGCACCAGAAATTATACAAGAAGTTTGGCAGACCTTGCGATCGCGTTTATCTCTAGTAAATTATGAGCGATTATCAGAAATAGATAGCTTAATCAAGGAATTTGAGCCTGTTAACCCTGACTATCGCCTAGTAAGTCAGTTTAGTCGTGAATTGCTTAATAATTTACCTAATCTTACTGCTTTAGCTATTGAAAACTCCCGACCTATAGACCAAGTTACCCAAAGAGAGTCTATATCTTCTGTGGCGACTGCTACTTCTAGTAGTAAGTTAGAAATGGAATTATTACAAGCTCTAACCCACGAAATTCGCACACCCCTAACCACCATTCGCACCCTCACAAGACTGCTTTTAAAAAGGAAAAAAGACTTTCAACCCAAAGTTATTCAACGCCTCCAAACCATCGATCAAGAATGTACTGAACAAATCGAAAGGATGGAGTTAATATTTCGCGCTGCGGAATTAGAGTCTGCACCGATGAGAGCTTCTTCTGTTGATCTAACCTCTTGTTGTTTAGAATCACTCTTAGAACATACTATTCCTCGTTGGGAAAAACAAGCACAAAGAAGAAACATTCATCTCGATGTAACTCTTCCCCACAAACTACCAGAAGTAGTAAGTAATCCAGCCATGTTAGACCAAGTATTAACAGGTTTGATCGAAAGTTGTACCCGTAGCTTACCCACAGGAGGAAAAATTCGGGTTAATGTCTCCACAGCAGGCGATCGCTTAAAATTACAGGTTATCTCTCAGTCTGCTAATAACCCCTTAAAAGCCTTGGGTCAATTATTAATGTTTCAACCAGAAACAGGTTGTTTGAGTCTCAACCTAAAAGTAACTAAAAATATGTTTCAAGCTTTGGGGGGAAAACTAACAGTAAGACAAAGATCCAGACAAGCAGAAGAACTTACAGTCTTTCTACCATTAAATAATTAACAGCGTTCAATAGTTGAGATAGTTATTGGGGAATGGGGAGACTGGGAGAGTTGGGAATGCGCTCTTGCTAAAAACCGACTAACTACTAACTACTAACTACTAACTACTAACTACTCCCTACTTATTACTTATTACTTCATTCTGAGTCCTTTTGTTGACATTGTGATAAATTATCGGGAACACGAGGCACAGTACCAGCAGTAGGATAAGGAGTTAAAATTATTCTGCCATCTTCAGTTTTAATAAATCCTCTAGCTGGATAAATATCTCCAACAGATGTTTTTACTGGTTGAATTGGAGGCGTAATATTATAGGTTGTTTTATGATTATGCAACTGAGAATTATTGGGTATAATAGTTTGTCCATCATGAAGCAATACTTCTCCACTTAAAGCTAAATTGGGTGCAGGAGGGACACCCCCTTTTCCTTTGATGATAAAAGTGTTAGTATTTTCTGCTGTGGTTTGATTTGCCTGACAAATTCTATCTGCAACTTGATTCGATTCAACTACATTAGCTTCAGATAAATTAGTGTCAACAACAAAATTTTCTGAAATTAGATTTGGTCCAGATTCTGAACTAGCATCTAAATCATTAGTAGCATTACCAGGAGTAGCATTTCTTGGTTCAATACCTAAAATTGCATCCGCCCTAACTAAAATCTCTCCTCCGTCTCCTTGTTCTGCACTAGCAATAATATCATTACCATTACCAGGTATTTGACTAGCAAAGGCAATTATAACACTACTTTCAATGTTAACGTTGCCACCATCAGCATTACCAGAAGCTACTGCTGATATTTGGCTGTTGTTATCCAAAATTAGATGATTTGCGACAAATAAATTAACATCAGCACCTCTACCAAAATTGGTATTAGCAATAATAAAGCCATTATCAAGGGTTAAAGAGTCTGTGAAAATACTTAAAGCTCCTCCGTTTCCCTGTCCTATACTATCTACAGAAATTTGACCGCCATCGGTTATGTCCAGATTAGAAGTAGTGATATTAATCTCACCTGCATCATTATTAGTGAAACTTGAACTGGCTATCGCACTATTTAACAACACATTACCAGAGCTACCGCCAGATATTTCTATGGATTCAGAAGAATTTATTGTAATCGCTCCACCTGCTCCACCTCGATTAATAATTCCTTGTCTGGTTGCAATACCACTAGTTGATGAAATTCGTCCTCTATCTTCAATATTTAATCTTTGAGTATTAATAGTAATATTTCCTGCTGCACCATTGCCAAAACCAGTACTAGAAAATATCCCTGTTGCAACTAATGAATCTGGTAAAGTTCTCAATATATCAATTTGCCCTGAAGCATTAATAGTAATATCTCCTCCATGTCCTTCTCCCAATGTCCCACTGGAAATCAATCCACCATCTAAAATAGTCAAATAAGAAGTATTAATTTGCAGTATGTTTCCGTCTCCCCTACTACCTAGAAGAGGATTATTAATTATTCCAGAACCATCTATTTCTAGAGAGTCACTAGTATTTATTGTTAAACTTCCTGATGCTCCTTCGCTATTGGTAGAACTACCAATAATTCCACCTTCTCTAAGCTGCAATTGAGAAGTATTGATAGTAACATTTCCTGCTGCTCCTGTTCCATCTGTTGCTGAAAAAATCCCTATTCCATTATTTAATATAGTATCTACATCTAGCGGGTCTTCTATATCAAAAAGCCTTCTGATAAATACTTCTTGAAACTCATCAAATCCTGTTCCCACTATCTCTATTGACTTCATAACATCAACATTAATATTTCCTGCGTCTCCTTCTCCTCTAGTAGCAGTTGTAATATTTGCTCTATTATTGATCGCTAATTCCCTAGCATTAATACTAATATCTCCACCTACTTCAGAACCAGCAACTACAGAACTAATTTGCGAACCATGAGCTAAAGATATGCGGTCGCCTTGCAAGCTAATAGAAGCTTCACTAGTAGTTATTGTTGCATCTTGAGTTAAGCTGATCTCGCCAAAGTTAGTAACTCCATCATATCCAGGGTCAAACCTAGAATTAGCTGGCTCTAAATTAACTACACTATTACCTGTCACACTTCCTAATTCAATATTCCCTTTACCTAATGAAGCAGTGATTTTACCTCCTTCTAATAGAATATTTCCGCCAATTAAAGCTAAATTTTCTCCTGGTGCTACTCTTAAACCTACACCCCCTGCCACAGATTGATTGACAATATCCCCTGGATTATCCCGAAATCTTAAACCAATGGGTGCATTAATTGTTAGTAGAGGTTTAACTGGATTAGAAGCAGCAAATTCTACACCATCAGCAAAGATAATACTATCCGCAGTGCTTCCGTAAAATGAACCACCAATTTGCAGACTAGCATTGTTACCAAAAATAATTCCGTGGGGATTGATTAAAAATAAATTCGCCCCACCATTAGCACGGATTAATCCGTCAATATGGGAGATCTTTCCCCCTGTAACCCGAGAAAAGATGTTAACTACATCTAGGGCGTTGTTAAAGAAAGCTTCACTACCTGTAGGTACAGAAAACTCCCCAAAACTGTGAAATAAATTGTCTCCAGCGCGTGAGCCATTCTCAATTCTAATGACGTTATCTGTAGTAGTTACAGTGGTATTGGTGCTGCCATCAGTGATAATTTGAGCATTAACAGGAACAGCTATGGTAGTTCCAAGACAGAGACTCGGAAGTAGTGAGTATAAACGTTTCATCAATATAGGATATTGCCAAAAATTGCCCACATTAATTATAAGTAAGTATCCTATACTTTCTGTTTATAGAAGTTCTAATTTGATTATGGTATATTTCAATACTTTGCACCTAATTTTTAATTTATCTGTGATGTTTGCGAAAAGGGAAAAGCGAAAAGCGAAAAGGGAAAAAGGACATAAATTGATTATAATTGCAGACATCATGTAATTTTTTAGTACTAGTCCAAGATATCAGATATAGTTAAGCACCTTGGTTGAAAGTTAATTGTTGATTATGACTCTTGCATAAATATTTTGTGGTATTGTTATAGTTTTTTTGATTCCAACTTTTGTCAATCAAAATAGTAAGAATTAATCAATTTTTTCGTGGCTCGCTCAAGATTGCTAAGGCGTGATCACATTGATTCATTCCTCGTCATACCAAATCCTGTTGTCAAAATCCACTCTTGATTGACGCGGTTGAAAACGGCACACTATACAAACAAATGCCTATGCAGACTAAAAGAATAAAGGGGTTATAAGAATCGGATTTAGTATCACTGCTCATCCCTTTATTGACAGCCTAATGAATTTTGAGCAACACGAGCAAAAGTACTAGCAGTAGGATAAGCAGTTAAAATTACTCTGCCATCTTCAGTTTTAATCACACCTCTAGCAGGATAAATATCCCCTAGAGAAGTTTTCACTGGTTGGATTTGAAACGCAGTATTATAGTTTGTTTGCTGCTGATTATTGAACTGGGAAATATCAGGTGTAATAGGTTTTCCATCACTAAGTAATACTTCAGCACTTAAAGGTAAATTGGGTGCAGGAGGTACACCGCCTTTACCTGTGACTATAAAGCTAGTTGTTCCCCTCTCAGAAGGACAAGCATCTTTTGCAACTGTTTCAGCAGAAACGACATTACTAGATAATTCAGCAGTTTCTTGAAGACCATTAGTATCAGGAACATTGAAAATAACATTGCCATCCAAACCAAATTCGGAACTAGCATCAATATCGTTAGTCCTGTTTCCTGCTATAGCTGGACGTTCTTCAATACCGAAAAGAGCCTCTGCTGTAATACTAATATCACCTCCGTCTCCTCGTTCCGCCCTAGCAATAATGTCATTACCATCACCACTACTGTTATTAGGAAAAGCAACAATAAACTCCGCATTAATATCAATATCTCCTCCATTAGCATCTTCAAAAGCTCTAGCTGTAATTGTGCTGTTATTGCGTAGAGTAAGATTATTCTCTATTTCTAAGAAGATGTTACCGCCTTCTCTTACTGCGGTGTCTGCTTCTAGTGTTCCTTGATTTAGTTCAATAGAATCTGCCGTAATTTCCAAATTACCAGCACTACCTATATCTGATTGATTACTACTGACACTGATCCTAGCTCCATCTCGAACTATCAGTTCTCCAGTAAAGATGGTTAAATTGCCTCCATCTCCTGTCCCAACCAATGTTTCGCCTCTTTCTGTATTTAAAACATCTCCAGTTTCGGCCCTTATACTGCTGAGTAGAGATGGAGCATCTTCTGAAACACCAATAACCTCTAATGACTCTGTAGCAGTTATATTGATGTTACCTCCCTTACCTTCACCAAAAGTAGAAGCTGATATTTCTGCGCCATCTCTGACAATTAGTTTTTTAGTATTAACAGTCAAGTCTCCTGCTTGTCCAACACCACGAGTTTGAACTGATAATGCGCCTGGACGCGGTTCTTCTCTTGCTGATTGAATACCGCTTATTTCTACTAATTCAGAGGCATTAACAATAATACTTCCTCCTCCAGGGGTATCTATAGTAGAAGCTGATATTCTCGCACCATCTAGAACCAATAATCGTCTAGTGTTAATTTCTAAGTTACCAGCACTACCACTTCCTCTAGCATCACTTTGTAATCTACTTGGTCTTTCCCTGTCTCCACCATTATTACCTCCTCCTCCACCTCCTCCTCCATTATTACCTCTTCCTCCTCCAGAGTTGTTACCTCCTCCTCCACCACCACCAGAGTTATTACCTCCTCCTCCACCAGAAGTGCCAATTAATTCTACTGATTCGATAGCATTTACAATAATACCGCCACTATTACCTTGACTGTCTGGTTCAGAAGAGGAGGATATTTGGGAGCCATCCCTAACAACAAGCTGGTTAGTCTCAATGTTAATTCCTTCTCCATCTTGACTCCCGAGAGTGTCAGCAATAATTCTTGACTCATCAACTACAGAAATACGTCCACCCTTAATTGAAATTGCTCCTCCTCCCTCTCCACTGGTTTCTAATCTAGCTCCCTGTGTCAGTTGAATTTCTCCAGAGTTTGGGACTTCTCGATAATCTAAGACAAAGTTTTGAGCAGTTTGATTGAGATGAACTAAATTATTATCTGTATTGCTTCCTAACTCAATTCTTCCTTCCTCTGCTCTAAGACGGCTACCTTCTAAAATTACATTACCACCAACAATTGCTAAGGTTTCTCCTGTATCTACTTCAAGAACACTTTTGTTGACGGTAATATCCCCTGGATTATCTCGAAATCTTAAACCAATGGGTGCATTAATAGTTAGTATGGGTTTGACTGGGTTAGATGCAGCAAACTCTATACTATTAGGAAAGATAATACTGTCGGCAGTACTTCCATAAAATGAACCACCAAGATTTAATCTTGCACCCTCGCCAAATAAAATACCAGCAGGATTGATTAAAAATAAATTTGCACCACCATTAGCACCGATTAATCCGTCAATATTGGAGATATTTCCCCCTGTGACGCGAGAAAATATATTAACTACATCACTAGCATTGTTAAAGAAAGCTTCACTCCCTGTAGGTACAGAAAACTCCCTAAAACTATGAAATAAATTGCCCCCAGCGCGATCGCCATCATCAATTCTTACCCCATTATCTGTAGGAGTTAAAGTTGTATTGGTGCTGCCATCAGTGGTAATTTGAGCATTAACAGGAACAGCTACAGTAATCCCAAGAAAGAAACTAGAAACTATTGAGTATAAACTTTTCATTAGAAGTATTTACAAACCTCTTTAAAAACATCAGTAGTTATGCACTTCAATAGGTCGCGATAGTTGAGATAGGCAAGAGGCATTGGAATGACTATAATAGCCAATGGCAAAATTTTTAAGTTAGATGAAGCAACTATTTTAAACTATTTGGGTTTCTTGTCGTAAATAAGCCTCGATAAAGGAGTCAAGATTGCCATTCATTACATCATTAATATCCGTGGTTTCTTGTTCTGTCCGCAAATCTTTAACCATTTGATAGGGATGAAAGACATAGTTACGGATTTGATTTCCCCAAGCAGCTTCTACCATATCTCCCCGAATTTCAGCGATTTCTTTGGCTCTTTGTTCTTCCAATATTACGAGTAATTTGGCTTTGAGTAAGGTAAGAGCTTTTTCTTTATTTTGGAGTTGCGATCGCTCTTCGGTGCAACGTACAGCTAAACCAGTAGGTATATGGACAATTCTTACTGCGGTTTCTACTTTGTTAACGTTTTGTCCTCCTTTTCCTCCAGCGCGAGAAGTAGTAATTTCTAAGTCTTTTTCAGGAATTTCCACATCAATGCTTTCATCTCCTAAGTTTGGCATTACTTCAATACCTGCAAAACTGGTTTGCCGTTTGCCATTAGCATTAAAAGGAGATATTCTCACTAAGCGATGTGTGCCTTTTTCCCCTTTAAGATAGCCATAAGCATAACGCCCTTCAATTTCGAGAGTCGCGGATTTAATTCCTGCTTCATCCCCTGGTGATTCTTCAGTCAGACGTACCTTATAACCTTGTTTTTCTCCCCAACGAGTGTACATTCGTAGTAGCATTTCTGCCCAGTCTTGAGCATCTGTACCACCTGCGCCAGCATTGATAGTTAGGATTGCACCTTTGGTGTCATAATTACCAGCAAGCAGTCTTTGTAACTCCCAACGCTCTAATTCTTGTTCTAACTGTTGAAGATTCTCTTGAGCTTCTGTAGCTAGAGCTTCATCTGTTTCTAATTCTAGCAGTTCCGCGATCGCTTTAGAATCTTCTAGAGATGTTTGCCACTGATGATACTGCTCTAGATTTGACTTTAGGTCGTTTAGTTCCTGTAAAGTTGTTTGTGCTTGTTCTTGATTATCCCAGAATTCAGGTTGAGATGCTACTTGTTCTAAGTCCTGAATTTTTGCTTTGAGAGCAGGTAAGTCAAAGATAGTCCTGGGTTTTACCCAGGCGTAAAGATACCGCTTCAATTTCCCGTTTTAATTCCGATACTTCCATTAGTTTCTTTTTAATTGTTTATTGTCTCTTATTTTAATCATAGAGTCTAATTAATAAATTAGAATAAGCTAGCCTTGGTTTTAGTGTTTCCTATTCATAGATATCTCTTTACGAAGTAACTTTTATCTGGTGTATATCTGCTTTAGTAGTGATCAAAAGTAACCAAAAAAATTTTCAATACTTGTAAATCAAAAACGCAATTTTGGAGCAATTTACCACAATATTCACCAATAACACGGAAAAATATCCGATTTATACCTAATGTATCTCAGCTTCCTAACAGATAAAACCGTATAATTATTATATACATTTAAATATACTTATTTAACTATCAAAATTAAACACATTGCTATTAGAAGAATCACAAATACTAAAAGCTTTCCTAATACCATATTAGTCAGTTGTTGTACTCACTAGAACTTTTGATTTAGGAAGCTTACTATATTAAATGTCAGAAGTTTCTTTCCTCTCAAGCAATCAAATACTATCAGCTTTGCCCAACTCTGTTTATCAGCGTTTAAAGCCCCATCTAGAACTTATCTCTCTTATTCCTGGGCAAGTATTACACAAATCTGGTGAGACAATCAAAGAGGTTTATTTTCCCCATCAGGCTTTAATTTCTTTAGTTTTGATAATGTCTGATAAATCCACAACGGAGATTGGTTTAGTAGGCAATGAAGGTATGGTGGGTCTTACTGCCATTTTAGGTGGTGACTCTACCACCAGCTTATCAATGGTGCAGATTGCAGGTACAGCAATGAAACTTCCTAGCAACATACTTAACGAGGAATTTCATCGAGGGGAAGAACTGCAACAGCTACTATTACTTTATACTCAAGCACAACTAAGTCAAATTTCTCATATTGCTGCTTGCCAATCTCAGCATATTATTGAACAAAGATTTGCTCGTTGGTTACTTTTAGTTCGTGACTGTACAGGAAGAGACAGTTTACCCTTAACACAAAAATTAATTGCTTTGATGTTAGGAGTTCGTCGCGCTAGCATTACCGAAGCAGCAATTTCTCTCCAGCAAGCAGGAATAATTAATTATAGTAGAGGTCAGATTCTAATTGTTAACCCAAAAAAGTTAGAACAGATTGCCTGTGAATGCTATGGCAATATTAAATCTGAGTACACTCGCCTACTTGGTTCAATAAAGGATTTGAAATAAAATTCAATTTTTTTCCCTTATTTATGTACGCTAGCGTACCATCAAAGGTACTCAATTTAGGTATTATCTGTAGCAGACAAAACAAGCAATAAGTTTCAAAAGATCACTTTTTAAGAATTGTACTAAGTCGATCTTGAAAATTTGACTGTCAAACATCAATTGATGTTTTTTCCCTACCACCAATTTTTGCAACTTTTTTTCTAGTGACAGAAAACCCCGAACTAAAAATAATCAACCAAATACTAGCAGCTTTGCCTCAATCTGAATACCAACGTTTAGTCCCTCATCTAGAACTAGTATCATTACCTGGAGGAAGAGTTCTTCAAGAACCAGGTGAACCCATAAAAGAGGTTTATTTCCCTAATCAAGCCATGATTTCCCTGGTTTCGATTATGTCTGATGGCTCTACTACAGAGGTTGGTTTAGTCGGTAATGAAGGAATGGCAGGACTTCCAGCCATTCTAGGTGGTAACTGTACTACGAGCCGTTCTATTGTTCAAATTCCTGGTTCGGCAATGAAACTATCTGCTACAGTACTTCAGAGAGAATTTCATCGAGGTAGTAAACGCCAAGAGATACTCTTACTTTATACTCAAGCACTTTTAACCCAAGTTTCCCAAACTGCTGCTTGCAATCGCCAGCATAATATTAAAGAAAGATTAGCTCGCTGGCTATTACTAGTTCAAGATTCTGTCTTGAGTAATGAATTACCCTTAACTCAAGAATTTATTGCTAATATGCTAGGTACTCGTCGTTCTGGTGTAACAGTGGCTGCTGGAAAACTACAAAAAGCAGGTATAATCCGCTACCATCGCGGAAAAATCACAATTATCAATCAGGAAAACCTAGAAGCAGCAGCTTGTGAATGCTATAGTTTGGTACACAAAGAGTTTATTCGATTGTTAGGTTCTAAGGGTGGTTAAGAATCTGTAGGAGACAGTACAGACCTATTGACCAGTCTGAATTCAGAATTCAGAGTTAGCGAGTAAGCAAATGGGATTAAGACTCTTTACTTAACTCACTCACTTAGGATACAAGCTCCGTCGTTCACGACGGAAGAGGTTTGGCGGGAAGGGGCTTAAATAGACCCTGGTTGTGTTGTCTAATTTACTAGCTTAGTTTTCAAGCCCCCCCCGGAGGTTGCAAGCGCTTGCTTCCAAACCAGTTAAACTCTGAATTCAGAATTCTGAACTCTGCCCCCGAAGGGGCGCGGAGCGCACTCAAGGGAAGCGACTTGACACTTCCGCCACTAAATTTTTCGGCGTTGCTGAATGGGTAATGATTTTAGTTTAATTATTGAGGGAAAACATTGACGACTCCCATCGCGTATTGGCGAGGGATTCTGGGAGGGACTCACGGAAATCCGTTGTCTACGAGCCTGGACGCTATGCCAGCACCCACGGTGCGCCAAACACACACTACTCTCTCGCCTCTTGTTAGAGGTCTGAGCATACTTTTAATTTAGGTTTAGTTAGCTATGTTTATCAATTTTGTTTCGCTCAATCTAAAAGCTTGACTCGTAAAGGCTAGGTCTAGAGTGTCTTGCACCGAGATTGGGATTTCCCCAACCTACCTTTTAACCAGAGTGTCCATGTAAGGGGAGTCTCACCCACAATTTAGAGGTCTTTGCGACTTGCTAACTAAGGTTAATTTTCCCATAGTACAAAAATGTTTGCAAGTTTACCGAGGCATCGAGCCTCTTCAACTTGCGTTGTTTCCTCCCATCGGCTACCCCGTGGGTCTCCACAACTAAAAAAGAGTGACTACTCCCTCTCCCTCGAAGGGAGAGGGCTTCTAACCTCACGATTAGAACTTGCTCCCCTCTCTTGGTGCGCGTTCCCATGCTCGGGTTTCCCGAGGGGGGTCGCACCGCTGCGCCACTTATCTAGAACGAAGTTCCCCGACAGTACGACTTGAGAGCCAATTTCTTGCTTTTCGGAAGTCCTCCGATACGTTTCTATACCTCGATTACACAGTTCTTGAGCGGATGCTATATCACGGTCAGTTTTGTATAGGCACTCAGGACAAAAATGAAGCCTATCTTCTAGTTCTTTCCTAACTTCAATCCGACAGTTAGGACAAATTTGACTACTTCCTCTGTGGTCAACTTCCCCTACAAACTTGCCTCGTCTCCATCCCACATACTTGAGTATTTCTCGGAACTGACCAAATCCCGCGTCGATAGTGTGTTTGCCCAAAAACCCTTTTGCCATAATACGGAAATCGATATCTTCAACAAAGATTGAATCCGCCATATCACAGAGTTTGTGGGCTAACTTGAACTGGTAATCTTTGCGTTTGAAGGCAATATGGTTATGTTGTTTTTCTACTTTGAGTCTGGCTTTTTCGTAATTAGCAGAACGTTTCTTTTTCTTCGATAACCGACGTTGCAGCACTTTCAGCCTACGGTGTTCGGTCTTGAAGAATTTACGTCCTGGTTCTGTCCAGCCGTCACTAGTAGCACAATAAGACAACAAACCTACATCAACCCCGATACAGTGACCGTGAGGTATTGGAGCGGGAATTTCAATGTCAGACTGAATACTAATGATTGCAAACCATCCTTTAGCCTTTTTGATAACACGGACTTGCTTGAGGACAAAACCTTCTGGAATTGGGCGATGCAAGTTAATTTGCACCCTACCTAACTTTGGAAGTTTTATTTGCCAGTCACTTAAGGGGTTAGACCGAAATTGTGGGAAAAGAATTGATTTCATTTGCCCATATTTCTTGAATCTAGGAAATCCATAACCCCGACTGCGAAAAAAATCTATTGCATCATGCAACCTTCTAATATTGGTTTGTAAAACTTGTGAAGGTACTGCTGCTAAAAAAGGAAATTTTTTCTTGGCTGCTGGTAAATTATTTTGCTGTTGTTGATACCCAGGGAACGGATAATCTGCTGCCATTATGTATTCAAACTCCAAACTACACCTATCAATAGGACACTTGCGAGATGATATCCAATCCTTCAATTCTCTGAGCGCATAGTTGTAACTAATACGACAAGTTTCCAACCACTCGTTGAGTAGTTCGATTTGAGATTTGTCTGGATATAAGCGATATGTGTAGTTGAAAATTAGAGCCATGAAATTAATGTTACCGCAACTTGGTTGGTTTAGTAACATAAATCTAGCCCTCGCTTTCATAAAAGGAATTAAAAAATAATGGGTTTTGAAACCTATCAATTAATTGTTGGGTGCAGCCATCTAATGACTGAAAACCCATTATTTTTTTTTCTCCTCTCTCATCCCTATCCCGTGAACGGGATGGGAATTCCCGCTCGGACTTTAACTTGAAAAATGCTCCACAGCATTGATAGTTATATTACCTGCATTTCCTTGTCCTGACGTATTCGCATTTAAGGAAGCTCCATTACTAACAGTCAAAGAGCCACTGTTTAACTCAATATTTCCTGCATTCCCTTCTGATGTTTGACGGACATTTCCTAAAATATTAGTGCCTTGACCATCTATTAAAATAGATTCGGTAGCATTAATAACAATATCTCCTGCTTCAGCCTCTACCGAACCTTGATTTGCACGAATACCACCAAGAAAACGACTACCATTAGTTAAGTTGAAGTAGAGAGCGTTAACCTCAATTGAACCTCCTCCTCCTGAAAACACAGCAACGATAGAAGAATCAGTTACAGATACATCTCCTCGCGCTACATCATCTGGAAAAGTCAAACTACCATCATCAGCGATATCTATTGTTCCTGTTTCAACCAAACCCCCTAACTCAATTCTTCCTCCTGGTGCAAAGATAATTCCCCTATTTTCCACACTGACATTACCGCCAATTAGAGAAATAGTTTCTCCTTGATTCACTGATAAACCAAAACCATCAGCATTAGATTGATTAATAATAGCCCCTGGATTATCCCGAAATCTCAAACCAATAGGAATATCTATAGTTAACAATGGTGGTTGATTAGGATTAGCTGCACTAAACTCAAAACCATTACCAAACACTACACTATCTGCTGTAGTGGCAAAAAACGAACCATTCACATCTAATCTGGCATTTTCCCCATAACCTCTGGTGGTATAGTTAATTCTGATATTACTTGACCTTTACCCTGATATTTTTGCTGACCTGTTTTCTGGAATTTAGATGAAATTAATCCTTTACTATTTATTAGCCTTAGCTCCGATTATTACGGTTTTTCTGTTACTTGTAATTGCCAGACGACCAGCCAAACAAGCAATGCCAGTGGCTTATTTAGTAACAGGAGCGATCATATTATTAATTTGGCAAGTTCCCTGGACTGTATTAGCTGCATCCACTATCGAAGGCTTGGTCATGGCAGCAGAAATTCTCTATATTGTCTTTGGGGCAATTTTACTACTTAATGTCTTAAAAGAGTCTGGGGCAATCGCAACTATTCGTCGGGGACTGTTGGGCATATCTCCTGATAGACGTATTCAAGCAGTAATTATTGTCTGGTTATTCGGCAGTTTTTTAGAAGGAGCTTCTGGGTTTGGTACTCCTGCTGCTGTTTGTAGTCCTCTACTGGTAGCTTTGGGTTTTCCTGCCCTAGCTGCGGTGATGGTGGCATTAATTGCCAATAGTACCGCTGTTGTTTTTGGGGCTGTGGGCATTCCCGTTTTATTGGGAATCAGTGCTGGATTAGAGGGTTCGCCTGTAGTAGATAATTATGTTGCAGAACTTGGCATTCCATTTGTGGAGTATTTTGAGCATATCGTAATTAGTATAGGAGTTTTAAATAGTATTGTTGGCACTCTCATTCCTTTATTTATGGTGACTAGCTTGACTCGGTACTTTGGACAACGCAAATCCTGGAAAGAAGGATTAGCCGTATGGCAGTTTGCTCTGTTTGCTGGGCTGGCTTTTACCATTCCTTCGAGTCTCACTGCTATCTTCCTTGGTCCAGAATTCCCCTCTTTAATCGGGGGATTGCTAGGTTTGGCGATTGTCGTACCCGCAGCCAAAAAAGGATTTTTAACCCCTAAAGAAATCTGGGATTTTCCAGCTACAGAAGCCTGGGAAGATGGCTGGATGGGAAGCTTTAAACCAGTGCTCAATGATGCTGTAGAAGGAATGAATCTATTTAAAGCCTGGATTCCCTATGTGTTAGTAGGGTTATTTCTAGTGTTATCACGGCTAACATTTTTACCTTTCCAGGGATTACTCAAGGCACTTAAATTTAATTGGCTCAATGTTTTGGGAACGCAGATTGTTATAATTTCTCAACCCCTTTATCTACCAGGAACAGTTTTTATCTTAGTGGTAATTGCGACTTATTTCCTCCATCGCGTAAAGACCCAGGCTTTGAAACAAGCAACCATAGATGCAGTTGAAACTTTGACGGGAACTGCGGTAGTTCTGGCTGCTGCTGTACCCATGGCAAGAGTATTTATCAACTCAGGTTTCAATAAATCTGGTCTTGCCAGTATGCCCTTAACCCTGGCAGATGGAGTCTCTAACTTAGCTGGTCAAAGTTGGCCTCTGTTTGCTCCCACCATTGGAGCTATGGGTTCTTTTGTTGCTGGTAGTGCTACCGTCAGCAATATGATGTTTTCTTTGTTTCAATTTGGAGTAGCTAAAGAAATTAGTATTTCCAGTGCAGTAGTCGTAGCATTGCAAGCCATGGGGGGGGCTGCTGGTAATATGATTTGTGTCACTAATGTAGTTGCTGCTTCTGCTACCGTTGGCTTGATTGGTTGTGAAGGGTTGCTCATTCACCGAGTATTCCTGCCTCTGACTTATTATCTGGTTGGTGCAGGTATTCTGGGTTTAATTGTGGTTTATGGATTGGGGATTAATTAACTTTAAACTCCTGTTGACTTATAGTAGTCAATTTATTATACAAACCTCTATTTTCCTGTTTATTGTCCATAGGTATATCCGTATTTTTGATGAACTCGTCTTAACTTATTAACATGAATACTTTTGGCTTTTTGTCCCAAGACAGTAAAGTTGAAACTGTTAGATAAAGATCGAGGATTAACTCGTCCTAAACATCCTTGATCATCGTTTTTCTGGGTCTACCGAACTTACTGTGTAAAACTAACTAGCAAACTTCCAAGTTAAAAG
>JASJCP010000112.1 GCA_030065935.1 Xenococcaceae cyanobacterium MO_167.B27 | reverse complement strand
GGTAGAGTCGAGGGAGAGTATTATCTCTCGCCCCTCTCTGTGAAATCTGGACGTACCCGTTTCCGTGTATCCAGCTTCCGAAAATCTTAGTCTTTTCGACTGTTGCTCATGTGAACATAGTGGTGACAACTTCTGTGGACTGCCAAGAGATTCTTGTATTTCCAGTTGTTGTGATTACAATCGATGTGATGTAATTCTACTTTTTCTCCAGGGAGAAATTTTAGCCCACAATATCCGCATGAATGGCTTTGTTTTCTGAGTGTTGTTGCTGAAATCCCTTCATATAGTAAGCTGTTTCTTTTTGACCAGTAAACTACATCACCATCAAAGGGGGATTTATCCCCTTTTACACTGACAAATTTGTTCTCTGAGAAACTGACTTTGGGGAAGGCTGTTCTGACCATTTTTACTGCTTGGTGTCGTCTGATAGTTTTTTGTTTTAGAAACACCTTGCGGGTTCTATCTTCTAAACCGAATAAGTTGAACCGAGAACCGTCCATCTTGCAATATTTATGGTAGTTTCTCCATCCTCTGATGATGGGTGCTAGCTTATGCACCTTTGTTTCCGCACCATAATTAGAGTTATTGACGATATTTTTAACTTTGGAACGAAAAGCTTTGAAGTTTTCCGTTGAGGGGATACTCCTGAATTTCTCGTTGTTCTTCTGGACATAAAAACGCCATCCGAGAAAGTTAAATCCATCTGTCGAGGCTGTTACTTTTGTCTTCTTTTGGCTTACATTCATTCCTCTGGCTGCGAGGAATTCTTCAACTTGAGCAAGTAATTCATCAGCATTATCTTCTGGTTTTAGGATAAAAACCATATCATCCGCGTATCTTATACACTTAGAGATTGTCTTTCCATTTTTGATTTTAAATTCCCCTATCTTTTCTATCCCATTTAGGGCAATATTGGCGAGTAAAGGTGAAACGACCCCACCCTGGGGTGTTCCTTGTTTGGGGAATTCTGGGTTGATACCTGATTTTAGGCATCTTATTAAACCCGCTTTAACAAAGTTGGGAGAGATAACCCTGTCTAAGATTGCCTTGTGGCTTATGCGGTCGAAGCATTTTTCGATGTCTATTTCTAAAACTCGTTTATTTATTCCATTGGTTGAACTTCTTAGATTGTTAAACAGAACTTTTTGAGCATCCTGTGTGCTTCGTCCTGGTCGGAATCCGTAGCTTTTAGCGTGGAATGTTGCTTCGTGTGCTGGTTCTAGCGCATATTTGACAAGACATTGCCATGTTCTATCCGCAATGGTTGGGATTTTTAGTAGTCTTTTAGAGCCATCCTTTTTCGGTATGGGTATTTCTCTTAGACCTTGATGTTGCCAAGTTTTGTATCCTTTCTTTAGCGTGGTTTCTAAGTCAAAACGTTGCTTAAAAGTTAGTGATTTAACTCCATCAATCCCTGCGGTCTTCTTACCAGTATTTAACTGGCTTACTTGTCTGATTGCTAGCATCCTTGCTGCGTAAGACGAAAGAACGAGTTTTTGAAGTCTTCTGGCTTTTGCCCTGTCTCCTTCTCTAACTGCTTTGAATATTCTTTTTTGTAGTCGGAACAATATCTTCTGGAGTTTCTTCCAGTCGGTGTATTCCCAATCATCGCTATAACTTGTGTTATGCGTCATAATCCCTGTCCTACTCAGTTGAACATTCTCTGATTTCCTTTTGGCAATTACGCCTCATCCTACCCGTAGCCTGGTTTTCCGATACTCGTCTATCCTACTGAGGTTTTCGACCCCTCAGACCTGGTGCTACGTTTTTATTCGTTCCAATGGTTAGATTGGCTGATGTTTTAGGGTGGTTCATTTTGCCTGTTACCTTCTCAGAGATGCAGCTATCAGGCTTATAATGCTGCGAGAATAATCGGTAACGGAGTCCACATTTGTTGTTCAGATTGTGGCTCACGGCTAAGACACTTTTCTAGAACCTGTTTACCCATGACATCTCCCTATTAACGCCAGTGTTGCTATCTGCTTTGATTTCAACTGATTGCGTCCTACTGCACGCTTTACCCTCCAGAATTCCGAGTCTGGTCAGTAGTGCCAGGTAAGGAGTTATCTATCTCCTAGATAGTGGGACTTTAACCCACATCCATCCATTAGTTCAGGTTACATACGGTTTTCTCCCCGTCATCACCTGGAAGCCTCTACTTCTCTATTTTCTAGAGCTTCGCTGCTTCAACGAATCGCACAAGCCCCGCCCTTTAGGGCGACCTTAAAACTTTATAATTTAGATACAGAATCTTTAATTAGTATAGCTTTCAGCCATTGTAAAATAGTTGAATGAAAGCTAGATACAATTATCGCATCTATCCCAAACCTTCTCAAATCGAACCTTTAGCTAAAGCTTTTGGGTGCGCCAGAGTTGTCTGGAATGATGCTTTATGGTTGTATCAAAAAGCTAATAAAGAAGGGCTACCAATGCCTTTTGATGTAGATAAACAAGTTATTACTCAAGCCAAAAAAACACCAGATAGAGCTTGGTTATCCGAGGTATCTAATATTGTTTTGCAGCAATCTTTTAGGGATTTACAGATAGCTTGGAACAATTATTTTTCTAGCCTCAAAGGAAAAAGAAAAGGGAAAAAAGTCGGAAAACCTAAGTTTAAAAAGAAACAATCTAGACAAGCAATTAGATTTAGAAGAGGTGGGTTTAAGGTTCATTCTCAATCAGTTAAGTTAGCTAAGATTGGTCATGTCAAGATGGTAGTATCTCGACCTATCCCTAGTGAGCCATCAAGTGTAACTATCATCAAGGATTGTGCTGGTAGATATTTTGCCTCTTTTGTCGTAGAGGTATCAGCACCAATACCACCACCAACTAACTGTAACTGTGGAATTGATTTAGGATTAACTCATTTCTGCATCTTGAGTACAGGAGAAAAGATTGAAAATCCAAGGCTACATAAAAAGATGCTGCGGAAAATCAAAAAAGCTAACCGTAGATTATCTAAAGCCAAGAAGGATTCTAATCGAAGGAAAAAGCGAAAACTAAGATTAGCTAAACTCCATGCCAAAGTTAAAGACCAAAGAACAGATTTTATTCACAAGTTAACTACTCGCTTAGTTCGTGAAAACCAAACACTAGCAGTAGAAGACTTAAACGTAGCTGGTTTAATCAAAAACCGTAAATTGTCACGGGCAATTAGTGATGCTGGATGGGCTAAATTCAAAACTCTTCTAGCTGCTAAATGCGACAAATACGGTAGAGATTTAATCATTGTTGATAGGTGGTATCCTTCCTCTCAAATTTGCTCTTGCTGTGGGCAATCTGGAGGGAAAAAAGAGTTAGATGTCCGTGAATGGACTTGTCTGTATTGCAATACAGTTCACGACAGAGACATCTGTGCTGCCACTAATTTAATTAACTATCGAGAGGCGGGTGGGCAATCCGACTCATTAAACGGACGTGGGAGCAAGTGTAAGACTACAGTAGTAGCAGTTTGTGATGAACCGTCAACCACCTATGAACAATAAGGTTTGTTTTAGGAATCTCGCTCCTTTAGGTGCGAGAGGATGTCAAAAGTTACCGTTAGATAAAAGGAACTGGACTTGTCCTAGTTGTAAAACTCATCACGACAGAGACAAAAACGCAGCAATCAACATTAGAGCAGAAGGAATTAGAATATTGCAAACATCGTTAGGGACTAGCGATGCTGCCAAAGGAGGGAATGTAAGACCGAAGCTAGGTCGTGTATCTAGATTAGGCAATTCCCTATGAATTTGGAAGCCCACGCTTACCCCATGTGGTCAGCAATGGGTAGTTCACTTAACATCTGCGTAATGACAACAACTAGGGATTAATCTGGTCAAAACTTGTTTAATGACCATCGCTGTCCAATCTATATCTGCTGTTGTTGTGTCTTTGCCTAAAGTAAGACGAATCCCTCTTTTTGCAGCATTTTTATCATAATCCATAGCTAATAAAATGGGACTAGGATTAAGTTTACCACTGTGACAAGCAGAACCAGCACTAATGCCGATACCAGCCAGATTTAACTGTCTGACTATGGTTTTTCCTGTTACTTCTTGAGCTTTGAGGGCAAAATCATTACTCAAAATAAAACTAACATGATGAGGCAAGCGATATAGCCGATCGCCTGTGGGAATAAGATAAGGACAATCAGCTAATAAATCAAATAAGCGATCGCGTAACCCCATTAAACGGGGAGTTTCTTGGGATATTTCTTTAGCTGCGAGTTCTGCTGCAATACCAAAAGCTGCAATGGTAGGTACTGCTTGAGTTCCCGAGCGGATTTTTCTCTCTTGTCCACCGCCACCAAAGAGGGGTAATATTTCCACCCCTGGACGAATATACAAAGCTCCTGCACCTTGTACACCGTAGATTTTGTGGGAAGAAAGGGATAATAAATCAACTCCCAACTGTTGCACGTCTAGGGGAATTCTCCCTGCTGCTTGTACTGCATCGGTATGAAACAAAATATTATGACTTTGAGCAATACGAGCCAGTGTTTCTATAGGTTGCAGAGTTCCAATTTCACTCTGTCCATAGATAATAGATATTAGGACTGTATTGGGTTGAATGGCTGCTTTGAGGTCTAAAGGATTAACTCGTCCTTTGGTGTTTACAGGTAAACGAGTAATTTCCCATCCTAATTTTTCGAGGCTTTTGGCTGGTTCTGCGATCGCAGAATGTTCCACACTGGAAATAATCAGATGTTTTGGATGGGAGTATTTTTGAGCAATTCCCATTATTGCCAAGTTATCTGCTTCTGTTCCCCCAGAAGTAAAGATAATTGATTCGGAGTCAACCCCATTAATCAAATTGGCTACTTGTAATCTCGCAGTCTCTAATATCATTGCTGCTTCCTGTCCCCAAGAGTGCAAACTGGAAGGATTACCATACTGCAAGCTCATCACCTGTAGCATTGTGGCGATCGCTTCATCCCGAGGTTTGGTGGTAGCACTGTTATCAAGATATATCTGCATAGAACATGATGAATATTTGTTAAGAACCATTGAGCGTCTTTCGTCCTGAAACAGATGAGGGATTCATAATAGATCGACCCTGAAGCAAGATTTTCTGAGCTTGCTTCACAAGACGGAAAAAGATTGATAGACCTAAAAGAAGCCTATTTCAATTCTTGGGGAATCCCTCATATTTTCTCTGACTAATTAATTCTCTGGCTCTATCCCATTGTAATCTTGTTTGTCATTGAATAAACCAAACAAGGGACTGAGAATTGCTCCAAAAATAAAGCCTCCAGCGTGCGCCCAGTAAGCTACACCACCACCTTGCATTCCTACACGAGCAGAAGCCTCCAGCATACTAATACCATTAAAGGCTTGTTCAATAAACCAAAAACCCAGAAACCACAAAGCAGAAATTCTAAAGACGGGAAAAAAGAAGCCCAAAGGCACAAGAGTTACTATTTTAGCTTGAGGAAATTTTATTATATATGCTCCCATAACTCCTGCTATTGCTCCGCTAGCACCAAGGGAAGGAACAACAGATGCAGAATCAAAGAAACATTGCGTTAATCCAGCTAAAACACCACAGGTTAAATAAAACAATAGATATTTAACTCTACCTAATCTTTCTTCAATATTGTTACCAAAAATCCAGAGAAATAACATATTGAAGCCCACATGAAGAAATCCAGCATGGAGAAATTGAGATGTAACTAATGTTAACGGTTCTGGTATGGGCTGAGGAATAGCAATGCCCTTAAAACTAGCATTTAACTCCCAAGGAACAATAGCAAACAAGTGAAAAAAACGATTTAGCTCAGGAGGAGTCAGAATTAGCTCATAGATGAAGACTGTAATATTAACAGCAATCAGACCATAGGTAATATAGGGAGTAATTTTGATTGGATTTTCATCCTTCAAAGGAATCATAAACTTATTTACTATTCTGATAAAAATATTGACTAATATACAAACTATATTCTTATATTCCCAGAAACGATCTATCTATAGTTATAGTTAAGGTGATTTTTTACAAGCTGTAAGATATATTTATTGTGATTTTAGGTTAGGCGGTTTCCCTGAAGGTGGGCTATTGTGCGATCGCTTGTTACTGTTGAAACTGTTGCAGTAACCAACTACTAACTGTTGTATGATTACTGTTTCTGCTACGTTCTAATGCTTCAGTTAATATCTTTATTTCTAATCCTGGTAAAACTTGTGACTCTTGAATTCTCTTGCTACCTTGATTTTCAATTTTAAAAGCAATTACTTGGACATTTTGTACATCAATAATCCAATATTCTGCTATTCCTAAATCTTCGTATAATAATCTTTTTTTTCCTAAATCATCTGACAAAGAAGTATTGGAAACTTCAATGACTAAATTGGGGGCAGGATATTGACTTATATCTACAATTCCCGTTCCCCAAGGAATAGCGTTAGCGTTATCTCCAATATAGTAAGATAAATCTGGTTGTATTTCAAATACTCCTGGTTGACGATAGCTACAGTTATCTTTACCATTTAAGGGAATATTTTTAATAGTTGCATATAAATAAATTGCGTGATTAATAATTGCATGGTCTTGAGAATGATCGTTACCTATGGGTGTCATTTCAATTCTGTACTCGTAGTTGTAATAGTAACCCTTGGCTTTTTCATAGATATAATTTTCAATATTTGCTAGATATTCATCCCAGGTAGCAGATACCCAACTGTTGATTATTGATAAGGTAGGAGTTGTTACCATATTAATTACGAATTAAGCAGTATAATCTTAATTTTAAAATAGCTCGATCTAAAACAGCATGATGTTAAAATAAAAAGCGATCGCATCCATTTTCCCGAAGAACAAAACTTGCAAGATGTCTCATGTTAATTATTATTTTATTACTGCTTACAACCTAGAGATAATTCCTGAATTATCCCTACTTTTAATCAAAATTTTCCTGGGAAAATAGCGATATAGCGATCGCTATCTGAGTTTAATTAAGTTGACTTTTGTCTCATATCAAGCTCTTAGTAATGTCTCAAGAATTTATTTTGCTAAAATTATTCTGTCCCAAAATTTAATAGCGATCGCGGTATCAAGACCGCTTTGTCTTATGTTATTGTTAAACTCATTCACAGAGAGTGGATTAACTCTCAGGGAGGATGGTCGATGTTAAGCTCGACCAAAATCGGTTAAATGTAGCGGAGGTTTTAACCGATGTCGCCAAACTCCAATCTAACCGCAAGCTTCGCGATGAACGCAACCTATTTTATATTGAAGGGGTGCGTAATTTTATACAAGTAGCGGAAAACAATTTTGAAATTGCAACCATCTTGTATAGTGAGAAATTATTAATTGTTCCTCCAGCGCGTAAATTAGTAAGAAGATTACGACGGACTGGGGTAAAGACAATTAAACTTACCCCCGAAGAATTTAGACAAATTTCCCATACAGAAAAAGCCTCTGGGATAGCAGCAATTGTACGCCAACGATGGACAAAACTGCATCAAATATCTCCCCAAACTGGATTATGTTGGATTGCTTTAGAAAAAGTGCGATCTCCTGGTAATTTGGGAACTTTGATCCGTACCTCTGAAGCTATTGGTGGTGGTGGTTTTATCTTGATTGGTGGAAACATCGATCCTTACGATCCTAGTGTAATTCGAGCTACTATGGGTGCATTATTTAATCAGAAATTCATCCGCACCAGTTATTCTTCTCTCCATCATTGGATACGTCGTCATAGTTGTGGTGTAGTTGGTGCTTCTGTTGAAGGAAAAGTTGATTTTCATCACTTTAAATATCCTCGTTCTACACTATTATTTTTAGGGGAAGAACGAAAAGGATTAACCAAGAATCAACAAGAATTATGTCACCATTTGATTCGTATTCCGATGGTAGGTCAAGGGGATTCTTTAAACTTAGCAGTAGCAGGAAGTTTGCTACTGTATGAGGTTTATAAATCGAAAACTGTTAGTAAATCGAGAAGACATTAACATTTTTAGTAGGGATAATCACAACTTATCCCTACATAGTAGAATTACAGCGAACGCATATATTAAGAGTATCAACAAAATTAGCAATACTTAAAGAATAATTCTCTAGCTCAAATTTTGCACCATCCGCGATCAATCACCAAGAAATTAATTTCTTGGCTAATACAAAAAAGTCCTCTCAAGAGGACTTCAATTTAGTTAGTTTTAATCACAGTTATAGTCTATTTTAATAGACTTATTATATTAGCCTGAAACTTCAGTTTTAGGCGGTATGGGTTCGAGGTGCAAGATATGAGCTATAGCTGTAATTTGTCACTACTATTGATTAATTTATAAACAATTAAGCATATTTTGATGATTTAATTACAGGAATAATCGGTGACAAAAAAGGATCGTTAAACTCTTCTACTTTTCCTCTGACAATTCGCAATACTTTGTACTCATTAGAGTAATTAGATTCATCATCATGAAAATAGACAATACCATAAGAGCTAGTACCATTTTGAGCAATCCAAGTTAAAAGTTCCCAAACTAACAAAGATTTATGATTACGAGCATAAGAAAATTGCAGAACACCTTGTATGTTATTTAAGTTTTCATAAAACTGCCATTTAAACCATATATTTTCATGAGTAGCAAGCCATTGTCGTAGGTTTTTCCATAGCTGATTATTTTCTCGATTAACTTGGTCATCAAGTTCATCAAGTTTTTCTAAAGGTGTATCCTCAGTAAAAATTTCAAGAGATGTAGAAACAATTACCCAACCAAAAGCTTCAAACATAAAAAAAACACAGTATTTTTACCAATTGATTAAAGATAACTTATAAACTATACCTACAGTTTAATTAATAATGAAAACTCTACTTTCAGTGCAGAAGTACAGCGATCGCATATGGTAATATCATCAGCAAAACTACCCACACTTAAAGAATAATTCCCTAGGGCGATCGCAATTAATCCACATTAAGACTTTGTAATATATTATTCCACTGTATTTTATGAACGGCTTGTAATTCTTGATCTTTTTCTACCAATTTAGAATAATCTTCAACAAAATTTTCTACTGAGGTAATTAGTCTTAAATAATATTTGAGTGTAGGTATAATTCCATTTATAATGACTTGACAGCCATGAGTATTTGCAATTAATTTCAGTTGCTCTTGAATTTTTATCTCATCCTCTTTTTTAATGTTTGTAGAAGAAAAGATGTAATATCTTCTAGGATTGTATTTTAGGATTTTGTCTTTAGCATTTAGAACTACTTGTAAAGTAATTGGTTTCCCTTGTTTGATTTCTATTGCTTCAATCAGTTTCTTATTTTTATCTAAAATTTCTATATCTCCTGCTGTTTTAGAAGTCCTATCTGATGCTGTATGACTACCTAACTTTTGTAAAATACAGCCTTTATATCTTTCTACTTCTTGGGTTAATCTTTGATAAATCGTGTAGAAAGCTATTACGGGTAACTTAGATGCACCAAATGTTTGGTAATTATGATTAAAGTGAGCTTCTAAGCAATTAGTAACTGTTACGATGTTTAACTTTTCAGGATTTGTTAACCTGACAATCGTAATTTGATTGGCTTTTGTTACTTCTTTTACTTGATGAATTAATAACTGAGCAATTATTTCGGTTTTATCTTGATTATTCTCTATAAAATCAATAATATTCAAAAAAGCCTCTTTAACAGCTTTGTTATTAATTTTGCCATTATAGTCTAAGGTATAAGGATAGGGTTGTTCTAAGGAGCGAGTTAACCAACCACTTTCTGCCATAGCAGGTAATCTCAATTCTTTGAGTGTAGGTGTAATGAATTGAGTATCTATTGTTCTACCAGAAAATCCTCCAGGCATATTTGATTGATGATATCTAATATCTTGAGTGGGTTCAATAATTTTATGTATTAGTAGAGTTATTAGTACTGTATATACACCTTTTTGTTTAGAACAATTTTTAGCAACTACTTCTATGTAAGTAGCTAATTCCTTTGGTAGTTGATTTTTAAGATTTTGTAAATTTACTGATTTATTGTATATTTCTAAGAGTTTTTGTTTATGATTCATTAAAATAACTTCTGCAATTTCAAGTTGTATAGGTTTTGGTCGATAAAAATTAATACTTTTATGATGTAACTGTTCTTGTGATACCAGTAAATCTTGCTTTTTAATTTGAACAGCTAATTCATAAATCATCGTAATACAAACAGAATTACCAATTTGCTTATAACATTCTGCAAGGGAATTATGTGTTTTAAAATTATCTGGAAACCCCATAATTCGATAGCACTCTTTAATTGTTAACTTACGTACTTTATTCTCTTTTGGGATATAAATAAAAAATCTTCCAGATGTTTCCTGAGATGGGATAGTTGGGTGGACTCCTTCAACTGAATAAATACGATTTGGTTGATGGTGTACTCTAGAAAGGTGGTGTGTATTCGGTCTAACTCCCTTTCTCCAGGTAGTTTTATTATTTCTATATCCAACAAAAATTAATCCTGATGCTTGTTTTTTAGGATTATCAATTAAAGTATATTCTTGTTTTTTTAGATATTCAAAATTAGCTTTTTTACAAAGATAGTTACTTAATTGCTCTGTACAGCTACTATTTGGTATCATACTAAAATCAAATTTTTTATGCTTGGTAGCAAAAATAATAATTCTTTCTCTATTTTGTGGAAGATTAAAATCTTTAGAATTTAATATTTTATAATCAACCAAATATCCTAAATACTCTAAAGAATACAAAATTACATCTAAAGTTCTACCTTTGTCATGATGAATTAAATGTTTAACATTTTCTAAAAGCACGACACTGGGTTGTTTAGCTTCTACAATTTCACAAATATGAAAAAATAAAGTGCCTCTAGTATCTTCAAAACCTTGTCTTTTTCCGCAGATACTAAAAGGCTGACAGGGAAACCCTGCGGTTAAAACATCAAAATTAGGTATCTCGTTTATGTTGATTTTAGTAATATCGCCTTGTGGCTTTTCTCCAAAGTTATTAAAGTAAACTTCTTGACAAGCAGAATCTATTTCACAAGAAAATACGCATTTATATCCTGCTTGTTCAAAAGCTAATCTAAATCCTCCAATCCCAGAGAAAAGATCGATGAATGTTGGTTTTTGGTTATCCACATTAGAAAAATATTCGACGGCTATTCAATATAGCAAAAGTGAATAGGGATAATTCATTAATTATCCCTACTGTTAACTAATAATTAAAACTCTCCTTTCAGAGCATCATTACAGCGATCGCATATGGTAGGATCATCAGTAAAACTACCCACAGTAGTAGAATAATTCCAACATCTTTCGCACTTCTCTCCATCGGCTTTTACAATAGCAATAGAAACAGTATCAGACTCACTCTTATATGCTGCTTTTTCAATCTCACCCATAGTATCTAATAACTCTACTTGGGAAGCGAGGAAGAAATAGCGTAATTCATCTACAGATTTAGCATCTAAAGAATCAGTAGGATTGAGAGAAGCTAGTTTATTTTTCCACTTTACATCCCCAAGATAAAGTAACACTTTAGCATCTAAAGAAGAACCGATCACTTTATCTTGTCTCGCTTCTTCCATGACTTTATTTACTTCATCCCGTAGGTTACGAATGGTATCCCAAAATTCCACCATATCGGGTTTTTTCCATTCTTCTTTGGTTTCTACCCAACCAGACTCGAAGACAGATTTATAACCAGTTTGATAGGGTAAAGATTGCCAGATATCTTCCGCCATGTGAGATAATACTGGTGCAATGGACTTAGCTAAATTCTCTACTGCTACAGCTAATACTGTTTGACAGCTACGACGACGGAATGAACCCAAGCTACTGATATACAATCTATCTTTAGCAATATCGAGATAGAAGTTAGATAAATCTACAACACAGAAATTCTGCACTGTCTGGAAGAAACGATAAAACTGATAACTTTCGTAAGCATCAGTGATATCTGCAAACACTTCTGTGATGCGATGCAGCATATACTTATCTAGTTCGGGTAAATCTGTATAAGCTACAGCATCTTTACTGGGATCGAAATCGTGTAAGTTACCCAATAAGAAACGAGCGGTATTGCGAATCTTACGATAGATATCCCCTAACTGTTTAACAATACTGTTACCGATGCGAACATCAGAAGAATAATCTACCGAAGACACCCATAGTCTTAAAACATCAGCACCATAGGGAGGTTCTTGTTTTTTATTCTTACCACCTTCGATGATAACTTTCGGGTCAACACCATTACCCAGAGACTTACTCATCTTGCGTCCATTTTCATCTACTACATAGCCGTGAGTAAGTACAGTTTTATAAGGTGCGGTTTCATGAACAGCCACACTGGTAAGCAGACTCGACTGAAACCATCCCCGATGTTGATCGCTTCCTTCCAGATACATATCTACAGGATATTTTAAACCCCTGGCTTGTGCGACAGAAGCCCAAGATGATCCAGAATCAAACCAGACATCCATTGTATCTGTACCCTTGCGATAGGTTTTCCCATTATTACGATACTGTTCAGGTAATAATTCTTCTACCGATAATTCCCACCAAGCATCACTACCTTTTTCAGCGATGATAGCTTTAACGTGGTTGATAGTTTCCTCAGTTAATAGAGCTTCGTTGGTTGCTTCATCATAGAAGACAGGAATGGGTACACCCCAACTACGCTGACGAGAGATACACCAATCACTTCTATCTTTCACCATAGGAGTAATACGATTTTCTCCCTGCGCTGGTATCCAGCTAACAGATTTAATTGCTTCTAAAGCTGTATCGCGAAATCCCTCTACAGATGCAAACCATTGTTCAGTAGCACGGAAGATAGTAGGCTTTTTAGTACGCCAATCATAAGGATATTTATGGGCGTATTCTTCATGTTTTAATAATGAACCTGTTTCTTGCAGTGCATCAATGATAGCCTGATTACCCGCGCTAACCTTTTCATTACCCTTTGCTACTACCTGTAAACCTGCAAACTTTCCAGCTTCCTCTGTAAACTTCCCACTATCATCTACAGGAGACAGAATCGGTAAACCATATTTCTGCCCTGTGATATAGTCTTCTTGTCCATGTCCTGGCGCAGTATGAACTAAACCCGTACCAGATTCAGTAGTAATATAATCACCACCGATTACTACTTTACTTTCTCTGTCAAATAGTGGATGACGATAGGTAACACCTTCTAATGCTTTCCCTAAAACAGTAGTTTTGATAGTTAATTCTGTTTCTAGGGTTGCAGACAATTTTTCTACCAAATCTTTCGCAACAATTAAGAACTGCTCCCCTCTCCTAGTAGGAGAGGGGTTGGGGGAGAGGTTAACCACCGCATATTCCAAATCATCATTAACCGCTACCGCCAAATTACCAGGAATAGTCCAAGGAGTAGTAGTCCAGATAGCAACAGCCAAATTAGGTAAATACTGTTCTAACTCTTTTGCACCTTCTCCCACACTGACCACAGGAAAAGCTGCATAGATACTAGGGGATGTATGTCCTTCAGGATATTCTAACTCTGCCTCCGCTAATGCTGTACGAGAAGAAGGACTCCAGTGGACTGGTTTCAACCCACGATAAATATAGCCTTTTAATGCCATCTCACCAAACACGGCAATTTGGGCTGCTTCATACTCAGGAGTCAGAGTAAGATAGGGATGTTCCCAGTCTCCCCAAACACCATAACGTTTAAAGCCTTCACACTGTTCTTGTTTTGCTTCAAGGGCGAATTCTTTGGCTAGTGTACGCAGCTTGAGAGGGGTTAAACCTTGTCTCTCCTTAGACTTCATCTTCTGCAATACTTTCAACTCAATAGGAAGCCCGTGACAATCCCAACCAGGAATATAATCAGTCTTGTGTCCCTGTAGCAGTTTATATTTGTTGATAATATCCTTGAGAATTTTATTCAACGCATGACCCATGTGTAGTGAACCATTGGCGTATGGTGGACCATCATGGAGAATAAAGGGTTCTTTGGGGTTATTCTGTGACAGTTGTTCGTAAATATGGTTTTCTGCCCAAAATTGCTGCAATTCTGGCTCTCGCTGCACCGCGTTGGCACGCATACTAAAATCAGTCTGGGGTAGATTTACGGTTTCTTTGTAGCTTTTTGCTTCTGTCACTGTCTCAACGTATCTGGCTAAGGGTTTTTTGTACATCTGTATATTATTACTTGTTGATGGGATTTGAGATAATGGCTTTTTTATTTTACGCAGAAGTGCGGAGACTCTTTTAAATATATTTGGTTAGAATTGTGTTCTAGATTATATTTTTTATCTCGCGCAAAGTCGCAAAGGCGCAAAGAAGAGAGCGCAAAGGGTTTGATTGTTTTGTTTTAATTACGTCGCTTTTAGAGTTAAAAAGCTAGACAAATAATGTTGATTTTTAGATTAAATCGAAAAGCGATTTCATTATCTTTGAAAAGTAACTAATAGTGAGATTACCTATCTAACCCAATAACATTAATATTAATAATTTAAAGATGGCAACTTAAATATACTTACTAAGAAAGATTAATTTATTCTGGATTTCTTATGAAGATTTAAATGCCATCAATTTCTGTAAGCCCCTTAACTGATCTCCTACTGAATACCTTTGTGTTGGGACAACAATAATCCCAGAATGTTGTTTGCCCTCACTCATATATATTTTGTGTAATCGACAATAATCTTTAACGTTAAAAGTGTAGATTGCTCTGTGATGCTTAGTTGACCAAATTAGTTGTTCGGAATCAGCAAGACCAAGATTTCCAGCTTCAGCAGTAGTAACTACATCAAAATTTAGCTTGCGTAATCCTACTATAAAGGAATTTCTACTGGCATCCTCATCTATATACAAACAGATTCTATTCACCACAATTATTCTGTTGATATTCCACTTCTTCTTCGGCTAGGTATTGCTCTATTTGTTCTTGGTTAGCATAGTAATAAGCTAAGGCTGCATGAACTTCTGCCAAGGTTAAAAAACTATATTCATCTATAATTTGCTGTGGAGTGAGACCTTCTTTAGTTAATGAGGCTATTTGAGCGACAGAAAATCTTTTCTGATTAATTCTGGGACAACCATTGCAAATGTCTGGAGTTGAGACAATTAACGACCCAATGTTAACAGTAGTTACCATTCTAGGTTTTTCTATCTATGATTAATGTGGTGACATTATAACGAATAGATGAATTTTGGCAGTTATGAATACTAATAAAGAATTATTACATAATCTCAAAGTAGGCGAAATTCTTCTTTAAGAATTTTTAGAAGAAATTGCTATGAGTCAAAATGCTTTAGCAAAGGCTATTGGCGTACCATCTATTTGATGTATCTGTATATTATTACTTTTAAATGGGTTTTGGGATAGTGGGTTTTTTATCTCACGCTCCAGGCGCAAAGACGCAAAGAAGAGAGCGCAAAGGGTTTGATTGTTTTGATTTTAACTTGCGAGCGGGAAGTCTCCCGATTTATCGGAGAGATTCAATCGTGATACAATGTAGTCAAGATAGAGCGAGAAATGAAGAGATGTAGCCGTGGTCAGCGAACTCTCCGCCGTATAAATTCTAGAGACCACTATCTTCAAAAAGAAGATAATCAAGACTCGCAAAGTGATTACCGTAACTTTGCAGTGAGAAAAAGAAGAGTCTTGTAACTAAAAAGATATACTCCTTGGGAAGCAGGGAGTCTGCCTGGGTAGTAGCTAGACTGCTACGAGAGTACAGGGCGTTCTTCGGAATAGCCAAACCTCTGGAGGCTGTGTAAGACCAAAACTAATCTCGTATTAGTAGAGGCAACGGTGGGAAACAGGAAGCTTGCGATTTATCGCAAGTACTTCACGAGTTGAGTAATTGAAGAAAGTATTTGATTATTTATTAGTACAAAAATATCTTGCGATATAGTTTCAGTTTTTTCTGACTATTGCGCCATATTTCAATGTGCAAAGACTAGAGTGAGATTGAATAGTCTGTTATTAGAATGGATGTAGATGACTAGAAAGCTACCAGATAGAGTTATTCAAGTTATTGCCAAAGTTTGAGAAAATGGCGATCTTATTCAAAAGCAAGGTCGTTTGTGGGATTTGGCTGCTTTAGATGGGATTCCGTCGGAAATTTTACCTTATTTAAAGTTACATCATCAAAAAGCGATCGCCCTTTCTGAAAAAAAGCGATCGCCATATTAATCAATCTATTCTATAATTCACCTGTTGCTAACATTTGAATTAAGCGAGGTACGCCTGGATCGAAACCTGCTAAGTCCCAAGAGTCTTGATCTTTGGGGTCAACTAAACTAATGCGATATGGTGCAAGAGTTACATACACTGCTTTCACATTAGGGTTTAGTTTCTGACGATATTCTTTTAAAGCTACAGAGGGATGTTTTCTTCCAGCCCAACTTTCGCTGTCTGTCCAAAAACAGATTACATCAGCTTTGAACTTATTTTTGATCGCCCAGTCATAAGCTACAGAAGCATCTGTTGCGCCAAAGTTGTGACTGTTGGCTTTTTTCAGAGCAGAAGTAAAAGAATCTCGTCGAGAAATTCCTAAATCGATGAATTTACTGGAAAAGCCTCGGATAGCATAGTTTTTCTCGGCTTTTGCGGTAACTAATGCCATAGTGGTCGCAATTTCACAGCAGGTTAAACCAACTGAACTTACACCGCAAGACATTGAACCAGAGATATCTACCGCATGGAGAAAGACTTTATTAGTAGGTTCGACTACATCAAAAGCTAATTCTACTGCTTTTTCTAAGATATCTACAATGCGAGCTACAGGAGTCCAAGTTTTTTTACTGCGTCCTAATCTTCCTCCAGATTGATAGGTTTTTAAGGCTTTCAGAACATCAATGGGATGGATGCGTCCACGACGAAGATACTTTTGATTGTTTAATACTGTTTCAACGCGGTCTATATTTTGACGATTGTCGGCGGTTAAAACTCCTAATTGAGTTAAAGAGCCTAAATTACGCAGCATTGCACCGATAGGCATTTCGTTAAATAATAACTGCCATGCAGCTTTATCCATGTTACCTACAGGAGCAGCCATTTCATGAGTAAGTCTCCCTTTTGCAATAGCTTCATGAGTTTTCTCGGGATGACGTTTTAACCATTCATACCACCAAATTTGTGCTAAAGCATCACTAGGGATATCTTGAGGTAATTCATCCCAACCATTGACTACCCATTGAAACAGGCGATCGTGTTCTGCTGTAGGTGGTTTAACATGAAATAGTCTTAGGACATCTCGATGTTTAAAACCATGACGTTGTTGATATTTCAACAATTGATAAGCTAAAGCTTTGACATCCTCTCTGGATAACCAAGCTGTACCAGCTTCCCGAATAATGCGACCGAAGCCTCGCAAAGACTTAGTATAATTCAACCACTCATAGAAATGGCTACCAGTACGCACTACTTGAGGAAATATCTCTAAGAAACCTTGTTTTGCTGCTGGTGTTTCTCCCATAGACAGCAATACTAATGCTAAGATAGGCGCACTGTTATTAATAGAACGTCCATCAGAAGCATAAAGAATTTCTTGAGCAACTCGTAATGGTTCTGTTGCTACTGCTTCTTTGATAACTTCGATAAAGTCTTCAGTTAATTCTTTTTTATCCGCATAATAAGTGCTTTGCGCTGTACCAATCAATAGACAACGGCGCAACATTTGCCAAATACCAGCATCAAACATCCAACCGCCAGAGCGACCTTGAATCATCTCGGCTTCTCGCCCTGGAATTGGTTGATTTTGAGGTGTATTTTTTTGTTTATTGGTAAAAAAGCGGTAATTCATCTCATTACCTCCAGCCCATAAGGGCAAAATTTATTTAAGTTAGTTCAGTTATTTTTATTGCATCAACTGAACAGGGGGCGCTATAGGAATCGAACCTATCAAGACCAACGATAACCCTCATTCTGTGACCCCATTGGGATAAGTTGCGAACAAGGACTTTTCTTTCAAGAGTGGTTCACTGACTACCCTTGAAAGTACCGCCCCAAGTTTATTTTAAGTTGGTGCGACGGAGTAGGACTCGAACCTACAAAACTAAATAAGTCAATAAATGTCGATAACCTTCCATTCTTCAGCCCTTACAGACAAGTTATGAATAAAGGATTCTTGTTTATCGCGTCTTCCAATTCCGCCATCCGTCGCAAAAAATTTGGTGCGTTGGGTGGGATTTGAACCCACATCTTCCTAGATATGATCTAAGTTGCTCTTACCGATAACCTTCACTCTTCGACCCTAATAGGATAAGGTATGAACAAAGATGTTGAATACTGCTAACTTCTAGTAGTTATTGTCTTAAACAAACCTATACATATTTGGCGAAAATTTTGTAAGGTTTTTGGGTAATAACACGCTCTTGTTGGTATCATTAATTCAATGTCGCCTTCGGCATTGGTGATAGAGGAGACCAGAGGATTGAATCATCACGGTGCATTATTCGCACAACCTTTTTTATGGATGAAAACCCCCATGGATAGTTCCTTTTAGCAGCGATGTTGATTGGACGGTAACGAACCTCTATTTGGTCTGTCGCCATAAAAATTGTATTTAGGGAAGTCACCGTGTCCCGCTCTTAGATATGTATAACTATGTCTAGGTTTTTAGTAGGTGAGCTACCAACGCTCGTTTTTAGTAACATAGTAATCCTATTTGATTGCTGAGAATTCTTTGTACTGTGACCATCTTAGTCGCTCCTGATTCCTGACCACTAAATCTCTCATGTGATTATAGGATTACTATAAATCCTTAAGATTAATTTGAAAGTTGATATTGATAACTATTTCCTCCTGTTTTTAAAGACCAATAATTTGGTGCGACGGGTAGGAATCGAACCTACGACCTGCCGATTAAGAGTCGATAACCCTCAATTCTTCGACCCTAAAAGGATAAGTTACGAACAAGGATAATGCTGCTCTACCACTGAGCTACCGTCGCTTGTTTGTGTATATTGGTGCGTCGGGCGGGAATCGAACCCGCGAATCGCCGAACCCTAATCGATAACCCTCAATTCTTCGACCCTAACAGGATAAGGTATGAACAAGGATAATGCTGCCTTACCACTTGGCTACCGACGCTTGTTAAAAAGTAATTTACTTAAGTAGCTTTATTTTATTAAGCACACTAAACACAAAATAAATTATGTTCGTAGTAATGTTTTTAAGCATTATTGCTAGCAAGTTTGGCAACCCTAAAGGGTTTACTACATACTTATATTTTGTGTAAATTAACCTACTTAAATATCAATTGGAAAAATGTTTACTTTCGAGACAATTTGATTTAACAACATACATAATTTTCTATCTCTCATCTACTTCTTTTTCAGGATTTGGTGCAGTGGATGGGATTTGAACCCATGTCACCCGCGTGGAAGGCGATAACCCTAATTCTTCGACCCCAAGGGATAAGTTGTGAACAAGGATATAAGGTGTTTTAGTCCGCTAAACTACCACTGCTTTTAAGATTACTTTTGTAGTATAAAACATCTTCTCAGTATTTGCAACATTTTTGAAATATAAAAATTTATTGTAGGGGTGAAGGGCAGTTCACCATTACAGAATGTATAAATTCCGATCTAAGTTTGTATAACTAGATAGGTTTCTAGATTAAACCTTATGCAGAGTAAATAAAAATATTTAATTAAATCTACTTAATTATCCGAAAAATTGCTGAAAAAAGGATTTTAAAGTTAAAAATAAGGTATTAAAGGGAATTTTAGGGTAGTTACTTCATCACAGCTTGTTTTTATGGTAGCTAGTCCCCAGAGTCTTCATGAGTTTGTCAATTTTCGTTTGCAACATATCAAAGGAAAAGAAAAAAGCGAAGCACAAGTATTTATAGACAGATTTTTTAGAGCTTTTGGACATCAAGGGGCGATAGAAGCAGGAGCGATATACGAAGAGGCGATTAAAAAAGGGAGTCGTAAGGGAAAGACAGGCTTTGCGGATTTAGTTTGGAAACCTCGTGTTTTAATCGAAATGAAGAAGCAGGGGGAAGATTTGGGCAAACATTACCGTCAAGCTTTTGATTATTGGACAAGAATTGTTCCTAATCGTCCTCGCTATGTGATTTTATGTAATTTCGATGAGTTCTGGATTTACGATTTTGATAATCAAATTGATGAACCTGTCGATAAAGTCATCATAGAAAGGCTACCAGAAAGAGCTAGTGCGTTTGGCTTTATGGGAGTAAAGCAGAAAACTCCTATTTTTGAAAATAATCAAGTAGAGATAACGCAAAAAACTGCTCGTAAAATGGGTGAACTCTGTGAAATATTGAAGCAAAGAGGGAAAAAAGAAGGTTTTAGTGTTCTTGCTGCTCAAAGATTAGTTTTGCAATGCGTTTTAGCGATGTTTGCTGAAGACAGAGGCTTATTACCCCAAGATATGTTTATTGGTTGTATTCAAGATTGTCTCAATGGTAAAAGTTCTTACGATGTTTTAGGTGGTTTGTTTCAAGAAATGAATCGCCCTGGTATTACTCCAGCAGGACAATATAAGGGAGTAGATTATTTTAATGGTGGCTTGTTTGCGACGATTCATCCTATCGAGTTAACGAAGGAAGAGTTAACCTATTTAGACGAAGCAGCAAGGGAAAATTGGAAGCAAGTTAGACCAGCTATTTTTGGTAATATTTTTGAGGGTACTGCTAATAAAAAAGAACGTCATGCTTATGGAATGCACTTCACTTCTGAAGCTGACATTATGAAGATTGTGAAGCCGACAATTAGTAAGTACTGGGAAGATAAAATAGAAAATGCTAATACTATTGCGGAATTAAATTCTTTACAGATAGAGTTACAAAATTATAAGGTATTAGACCCTGCTTGTGGCTCAGGAAATTTCTTGTATCTGGCGTATCAAGAGTTAAAAGAAATTGAGAAAATCTTGTTAGATAAAATAGCATCGCGCCGTAAGTCGGAAACTCTCAAGGGACAAGGACAAATTAGTTTAGTTACGCCGTTACAGTTTTACGGCATTGATATTAATCCGTTTGCGGTAGAGTTGGCAAAGGTGACTTTAACTATAGCGAAAAAAGTTGCGATTGATCGCTTGGAGTTAACGGAAAAAGATTTACCTCTGGATACTCTAGATAAGAATATTATCTGTGATGATGCTTTATTTACAGATTGGGTAAAAGCACAAAGTTCTACATTAGAAGATAGAACAAGATATACTCATACAACTTGTTTTGAAACATTCCCTTTTCCGCAATATTTATCTAAGGGTTTTTTGCGAAACGCCCCTACAGAGATCATCCAAAAAATTCGGGATAAAACTCTAGAATTACACCAATACAGAACCCAACAAATGAAAAAGAAACAATGGGGAATAACTCAACTATATAACGAATACTTCCATGAAGCAGCTAGTAAACTTTATCAACTCCATCAGCAGCTAGATAAGTTAGTGATGCAAGCTTATAATTTTAAATCTGAAGATGATATTTTAAGTAAACTCTTAGAACTAAATTTAGAATTAGCAGCTAAAGAAAAACTAGGCGAAACCGTTATTGGTGCAGAAGCTCCTGATTAAATTGTATATAGGAGATACAGATACAGGCGATGCACAGCCCACCCTACTAATTACTGATATAATATCTTGCTGTATTATTTTCTTATTTAATACCAATTTCCTTTCATTACCGTTACACATTACTCTCCCTGCTTGCCATCTGTAGCTTGCCTTCAATAAAAACCGTATAACTCCCTCACCCATCTATAGCTAAATCTATGAACAAAAAACTAGCATTTCCCCCATTAGAAATGAGAAAGTTAGTTGGACCAACTGACTTATCAGACTTTGATAATCCATCAGGGGATTTAGTTTTTGATGATTTTCTAATTCCTCCTGAAGCGTACAAGTCTATTTTTGACTTTGGTTGTGGCTGTGGTAGAAATGCACGTAAATTAATGCAGCAAAAAATCACACCTCAAAAGTATGTGGGGCTTGATTTACATTTAGGAATGATTAATTGGTGTCAAAATAATTTGACCCCCTATAATAAAAATTTTTCTTTTTCTCACTATGATGTATTTAATATTGGCTTTAATCCCAATAGTGATAAAAAATTTGAAGTATTCCCTGTTTCTAGTTCAGATTTCTCACTAGTAGTAGCTATTTCTGTTTTTACTCATATTGTCGAAGATTTAGTTGTTGATTTTTTAAAAGAATGTTTAAGAGTCATGACTCCAGAATCTTACTTTATTTCAACATGGTTTTTATTCGATAAAAGATATTTTCCCATGATGCAAGAATTTCAAAATTCTTTGTATATTAATCTAACAGATCCAACTAATGCAGTGATTTATGATTATCAATGGCTCTTTAAAGTGTGTCAAGAAATTGGATTGACACCTGTAAATATTTTTAAGCCAATTGTCAGGGGATTTCAATGGAATATTGTTTTTAGACCTACTGCACCAGGAAGAGTTGCTTGTGATTTACCTGATGATGATGGGGAATTTGGAATTATTAGAGCCAGTGCGGATGTATTGAATCCCGATCGCATTGGACTATAAACTATATTATTTCAAGATAAATAGTAGAGATATTTTCTTGAAATTATGTTAAGAATCAACAATAAAAATCTCTTGAGGGGTCAAAATAGTTACAATAGAGGCAAAATATCTGAATAAATAACCTGGGATTATCTTATGGATTTCATGACTTTTTTGGGTCAACTAAGTTCAGTATTGTGGTTAATTTTCTTAGCGATCGCATTAGTCCGAATTTTTATCACATTGAAAGAGTCAAGAATATTCACACCAAAAAATTAGAATTTTGTTGTTGTTAATTGTAAGCTAGGGTGATGATTCGCCCTAAGCTTAATTTTTGAGATAATCTCTTACCCTCGTGATAATGGGTTTAAAGCGGGAGCCCTTTAGGGCGTTCTAATATCTTGAATTATACTCGTTTTTCTAGTATGATACTAGTATTATGAAAACGTACAAATTCAAATTATATCAAACAAGCAAAAATAAATATCTCCACTCATGTATTAATGCGAGTGGCAGTATTTATAATCATTGTATCGCTTTGCATAAACGGTACTACAGAATGTTTGGTAAGCACTTGAACCAGTATCGTTTAATGAAACATATAGCTAAATTAAGAAAGAGAATTAAATATTGGCAACAAGTAGGATCACAAGCAGTACAAGAGATTTGTCAGAGAATCGAAAAAGCCTATCAACTATTTTTTAAAAACAGCAAAAAAGGGACTAGACCGCCTAATTTCAAAAAAACCAGAAAGTATAAATCTTTCACCCTTAAACAAGCTGGTTATAAATTATTAAGTGGTAATAGAATTAAACTAGGCAAAAAAACTTATAAATTGGCTATAAGTAGAGAAATAAAAGGTAAAATAAAAACGCTAACAGTTAAAAGAAATCCTCTTGGTGAGTTATTTATCTTAGTGGTAACTGATTTCGTTGAAGAAAGTTTTGGAGTCGTGACGGGTAAAATCGCGGGCTTTGACTTTGGACTAAAAACATTTTTAACTGTAAGTGATGGTACTACTATTGAGTCTCCTTTATTCTTTAATCAATTCCGCTTTCTATTAAAATCAGCTAATAAAAACTTATCTAGTAAAAAGAAAGGTTCAAACAACTGGTATAAAGCCAAAGCGCATTTAGTCCGCATTCACGAATTTATTTCTAACAAGAGAAAAGATTGGTTTTGGAAATTAGCCCATCAGTTAACAAATGAGTACGATGTACTAATATTTGAAGACTTGAATTTAAAGGCTATGAAACGGTTATGGGGCAGAAAG
>JASJCP010000111.1 GCA_030065935.1 Xenococcaceae cyanobacterium MO_167.B27 | reverse complement strand
TTCTGTACTTTCATGAAGTATATAATACATGAAGTAGAAATAATTAGTCAATATATTCTACGACAACTAAAATTTGAGCCTTTCGGCTCTTGTTGTTGTTGTTATAGAATATATTTATTTGATTAGAGATAATTTGATGCTTGTCCGTTGGGAACAAAAATCCCGTCAACTTTCTTGAACGAACAGCGAGTGGGGGAAAGCCAAGGGGCTGACACCTGAACTTGGTTCAGGTGCTTGAACGCCCCGTCCAAGACCGCGCTCGTTCGCTTTTTAGGCTTATTCTTTCGCTTCATATTGCGAATTTTAAGGTCTTCGATAGCTAGTACTTGACAATTACTAACTAATTTATGTGCCTCATTATAGTGCCAGTCCTTTCTCTGCCTAGCTATCTTCTGATGAAGTCGAGATATTGCCTTCTGTACGAGTCTTTTCGCCTTCTTACTTCGAGTTTTATCTTCTAACTTTCTTTGGAGTTTGGCTAGTTTTGATTCGGATGACCTTAGATGCCTTTGGGGTAGTGCTTGGTTGTTATGAGAGTCTACATAGAGTTTTTCAAGCCCTAGATCGATTCCAATCGTATTTGATTCAGTAGGTACTGTATCGAGTTCTAAATTAGGAATAGATTTATCCTCAACAGAAAAACTGACGTAGTAGCCATCTGCCTTTCTAGTTATCGATACGGTTTTAAGTTTAAAACCAGGCTCAATATCTCTAGATTTGACAAATTCCATAACTCCTAACTTGGGTAATTTAATCGTATTCCCAATTAAGTTTTCGTCTTTGACCTGGGGAAAGGTAAATGTTCGATATCGATTTCTACTTTTGAAACGGGGTCTTCCGCTTCTATTCTGATTCGAGTCTCCTGATATATATCTCTCGAAGGCTAACTTTACTCGCTTAACACAGTCTTGCAATACCTGGGAATAGATATTTTTGTACCAAGGTCTTTGTTGCTTGAGTTTGGGCAAACTAGCTGATTGAGAGTGCCAATCAGGGTTGTTCCTCAATACTTGAGAGCCAATTTCACAATAGCGAAGGCAATACTCTCCTTGAGGAACGACCAAATCACAACGATTGTATTTCCACCAGTTAAATCTATCTGCCAGCAAAAAATTGTACTGGCAGCGCAACATATCAAGCCAGCGGTTAATTTCTTGTCGCTGTCGGCACGTTGGCTTTAATTTGTACTGATAGGTCTTTCTCATGTTAAGATTATATCATTAACCGTACACAAAGACTATGAGTTGAAAACCAAATATAACAGCAGTCGTAGGGCAGTATTTAACTTAACCGTTCACGCTGTCTTCGGGACTAAATACCGACGTAAAATCATTAATACTCAAATGAAAGAAGAGTTAAGGCTGGTTTTTGAATCTGTACTTAAATCCTGGGATAGTCAACTTGTCGAATTCAATTGCGAGGCTGATCACGCCCATTTGCTTTTTTCGTATCCGCCTCACAAGCTTTTAAGCAGCTTGATAGCTAATTTAAAAGCCACATCATCTAAAACAATGTGGCGCAAGGAGCGAACCGATAGTTTCTAAGGTTTACTATGGTAAGAAAGTTTTTTGGACGGGTTCATATTTTGTAGCCAGTTGTGGTGGGGTCACTATAGATGTCCTGAAAAAATATGTTCAGAGCCAAGATTCTCCTCCTCCCGCTAAACCCTGACCGCAATTCATCCCACCATGCGACATGGGGGTCTTCTTGCGGAAGAGAGATAAACTCGCAGAGCGTCTGCGTTAGGATGAGACTCTGCATGAAAAACTTTCATCGCAATTACAGTCATTGCGAATCACCTCCTTGAGGTACATCTAGTTAAATTCTCTTACATCATTTATATTACATATATAATACAAAAGTCAAGAATTAACATTATGGGTATAGGGAATAGGGATTAGGGATTGGTGATTGGGTCAGGGGTCAGAGGTCAGGGGAATTGGGGAATTGGGGCGGGAAGGAGACTTCACAACAAAAGCGATCTCTTTTGGCTTCAATACCTAGATTTATTAAGTCTCCTCCCGGGGGGAATTGGGGAATTGGGTAAGAGCTTAATTAGTAGGTACATTATTACTAAGACTGGAGAAAAATTAGAAAGAGCGTAATTATTACAGGTAAGAGGTATTTATCGTTCCTCGTATCCCCCACCCTTCATGTTTTATGCTTTATCTCACATTTTGCATCAGTACAAATCAACTCAATAATTGACCTTAAGAATCGACAACATTTGTTGTGCAAATATTTTTTCCAGTAGCGATACTATGAAATGGATTGAAATAGTAATTTTTATGAACTGTTTTAATTGGAGAGCTTAATCATCTATTACCTTGAAATAAATGTATTTTCATAAGAATTGAACCTTAAGGAATGAATTTTGATGACATTATCAGGGATGTAGAAAATTTGTATCAAGTTGATATGGATTGTATATTTCGACTGTTAGCCATAGCAAAGCATGGTGAAAAAGCGAAATACACTGATAAAAATGGTAAAACTTTTGAATTAACTACGACAGAAAAAGAAATATTTTGTTTGGGTTGTAGTCTTTACTCTGCTCTAGAGCAAAGTTTTATTAGAGAATATAGAAGAAGATTGAATAGTGAAGAATTACAAGCATACATTGAGATGCTTAATGATTCAAATATTAATTTAAACAAGAAAGAGTACGCTATTCAATCCAGAGAAGAATTAAAGCAAGCCCTAGCTAAAACTAATAATTCAGTAAATCGAAAAAAAATAGAACTCAAACTAAAAATTGCCATCTCAAACGTAAAAAAATTTGATAATCGCGCTTTCTGGTCAAGGGAAATAAAACCATTAATTTCCTTGGCATTGGGTATAGAACAAGCTTTAAAACCGCCAATGATTATGACGCTGTTTAGGCAAAAATGTCCTCCTAGATTTTAATTATGAATAGAGCCAGGATAGTGGAACTACAAAAATTTATGGCAGTCCTTAAAATTAATTGCCCTATTCCGAATGAAACAATAAGAAGCATTACTCAAAGATTAGGTTTAACAGAAACAACCGCTAGTCAAGGTCAAGTAAAAGTTTATATTTTTCATGGTAATATATCTGACTTATTCTCTAGGAAAGAGAAGTTAGAATCTGCTCAATTTAAGGATTATCTGACATTAATTGATATAGGTTTAGCTCCAGAATTTAAACTTGTTCCAGTTTCGGAAACTGATAAAGATTGTTTCTCAATTGTGCAATGGTTGGACACAGGGGTAAGTGCTGTTGCAGCAGAAATAGGATGGGTTTTAGACAATGGAGCTTCAATAGTAGAAGGGGCTAAATTTGTTGATGTTAAAGAAAAAAAAGATTCAGGTACAACAAGTAATAAAATTGTCCAAAGGTATAAGTTGCCCTTAATCATAGCTGGTACTAATTATGAATTAATTGTTTCTCTGGTAGATGAAATAAATCATGAATGGAAAATCGCTTTGATTAATGCTAAAGCTGGAGGACAAATACCCCCTGGTTTTAAATTAAGATTGCTCGATCAAAACGGAAAAGGTTTTGAAAATAATGAAGCAGAAATAATAGAAGTAGGAGATACAGAAATCTATATAAAGGTGCAATTAGAAGCAGAAGAAGGATTGATTTGGGAAGTCGAGCCAATGCCTGAAAACTATCATCGCTATGTCATGTATTTCTAATTAGAGAATTGAGAGGAATTTCTGATGCCTACAGTAATCGAAACCAATAATACAGTTAAGGATAAAAATAATCTCCTCAAGAAAAAAAAGCTCTGGGCGATTATAGTTGGAATTAATAACTACCAAGATGAAGAAATCACAAATTTGGAATTTTGTGCCAATGATGCTATTGGTTTGGCTCAGGGACTGCAAAAAGTAGCAACTCAAGAATTACCAACTAAAGGAGCTTATTTCGATGAGGTGGAGATAATAGTTCATTCTCATTCTTCTGAACTCTATTCTTGGTCGCCAATCATACTACCGCAACAAGATAAGATACTGGCTAGTTTGGAAATATTAAGTCAAGCACGACCACAAGATACAGTCTTATTCTACTTTAGTGGTCATGGGTTTTATGAGGAGAGTATAAAAGATACTATTCTCTATTTAAAAGAAACTAGTAAAAATAATCTTGCTGGTACTGGGTTATTAATCAGTAGAGTGTTAGATAAAATAAATAATTCTCCAGCAAAACAACAATTAGTTTTGCTGGATGCTTGTCATAGTGGAGGGGTAGCAAGTCAGTTAATTGATGCTATTTTACGGGGGAAAAAAAATAATCCTCGCCTCTACTGTATTACCGCTTGTGATAGAGACGAAAAGTCTTTTGAAACTTCTGATTATAAGCATGGTATATTCACTTACTATCTACTAGAAGGATTAAAAGGAAAAGCTAGTTCTAGTCTGATAAAAACTGATGACTTATACCACTTTATCGCTAGTAAGACTCAAGACTATATTAGTGATGCTAATGCAGTATGGAGCCTAGTCTACCCTTGTAGTACAGAGAGATTTTCCAGCTTTACGCCTCATCGTTTAGTAGCAGGATATGGAGAGTTTATTCTGGGAGTAAGCTCAAATCTAGTTGAAGATAATCGTTCAAGGGGTGCATTAGTACTGGATGCCTTGTGTCCTTCTGAAACTATAGTTAAAATTAGTCAGAAACTAGCTATTCAAGGAAGATTTGCTTATCAACCCTATCCCAATAAGTCAGAATCATTAGCTGATAGTATCTCTGCGTTATTAAATTCTTCAGCTACTACTACTGCTTTACTTTATCTGAAGGGTAGATTTGAAACTGATGAAGAGGGGGTTTGGTTTGTTTTTGCTGATGGTATCAAAATAAGTAGAGATTGGTTAGCAGAACAATTAAGAGATTCTCCTGTACCACAACAGATTATTATCTTAGATTGTTACCAGACTTCTGAGATTGATAGCCAAATTAAACCACTGAAGCAACTAGATAAATCTCAGTGTATCGTAGCAGCTTCGATGGAAAATGATTGGTTGAGTCAGAAATTCTTAGAAATTATTGAACAGCATAGCCAAGATGGTTTAACAGCCACCAATTTTATTAAAACAATACAACAGGCTTTTTCTCAGCTTGGTATTGACAGTTCATCTCAACGAGATTGCTACCGTTCTAAAAGTGGTATTTTAAATTTAATTCTAGAGCGAGGACAGCATTTAGAAGGGATAATTATAGACCGTAATTTTTGTCCTTATAAAAGTCTAGAAGCTTTTACGCGGAAAGATAAAGACTTCTTTTTTGGTAGAGAGAGTCTGATAGATGAAATCATCAACAAACTAGAGACAAGACATTTTCTTTTAGTAATGGGTGCTTCGGGGAGTGGTAAATCTTCATTAGTGCAAGCTGGAGTAGTTCCTAGACTATTAAACAAGGGATTTTCTGACTCTGAAAATGCTTGTAATATCTGGATTTTGCGCCCAGGAAAACACCCCATCCGAGAATTAGCTGAAGTCCTCAGTCAACAGAATTTATCTTCACAATTAGAGGGACTTTGTAAAGCCTTAGAACAAAATAAGCTTTCCCCAAAACATTTAGAAGGTATTGTAAACTTGGGTATTGAAAATTTAGTGACTTGTTTACATCAACAACTCCAAGCTACAGGAATATTAGTAATCAACCAATTTGAAGAATTATTTACTAACAGTTCTGATGTCGAACAAAGATTATTTGTACAATTAATCCTTGGTGCTGTTCAATCTATGGACGGTAACTTAAAAATTATAGTTACTCTACGCAGTGATTTTTTGAGTTCTTGTTTGGAAATTCCCGAATTAAGAGAAAAAGTTAAAGAAGACTCAATTTTGGTACCTTCTTATCTCACAGAAGCCGAATATCGTCAGATTATTATTAATCCTGCCAAAAGAGTAGGTTTAGCTGTAGAACCAGAATTAGTAAATCTTTTAGTAGAAGAAATTGTACAAGAGAAAGGTGCATTACCCCTATTAGAATTTACTTTAGGACAGTTATGGCAAAAGCGTAAAGGCGGTAGATTATCTCTAGAAGTTTATCGTCAAAAAATTGGAGGCATTAGACAAGTTCTTCAAGATAGAGCAGATAGTATTTATCAAGAGTTAACTAAATCTCAACAAGAATGTGCAGAGTGGATATTTACCCAGTTAGTGCGCTTGGGAGAAGGAACAGAAGACACTAGACGCAGAAGAAATTTATCGGAGTTAATTGTCCCCAAATACCCCCAGAAATTAATTGAATCTACCCTCGATGTCCTTATAAAATCAAGATTAATTGTGATGAGTAACCTTGATGAGGATTTAATTAATAACAGACAAAAAAAAGGACAAACTAGGGGAAATAGTGAAGCACCAGAGCCAGTGCAACTATCCCTTAATTCGGAAGTTACAGTCGAAATTGCCCATGAAATCCTAATTCGCACTTGGCAACAACTAAGAGAGTGGCTGAAGAACAATCGAGAGTTTTGCACTTGGCAAGAACGGCTTAATACGAGAATGCAGGAATGGAAAGAAAATCAAGGAGAATTATTGTCAAAGACAAGATTGAAAATAGCAGAGGAGTGGAGGCAAAAACGTGGACAGGAACTTAGTTCCGAACAGGAAAACTTCATCAAAAAAAGTCAGCAAAAGCAAATGAGACAGTGGTGGTTAGGACGGGGTATTGCTAGTGTGATTATAATAATTAGCTTATGGACTGGTGCTGAATTTTATAAACAATCTTGTGAGGTTGGCGAAAGAATAGGACAAGATTGTTTTAGATTTATAATTACCAATGGCGATAGCCTCTTATTTGTGGGAACTACTAACCAGTTTCTTCAAGATGGGGTTAAAAATTTTGCCAACAAAAAATTTCAAGATGCAGAGCAGGATTTTGCAAAAGCTCAAAACGCAGCTCGTTTCGATCCAATTCCTCTAATTTACTACAACAATGCAAAAGCTCTAAGAAAAGGCAATCCCTACAAGTTAGGAGTTACTGTTCCTGTTGATACTCACGAAGAAATTGCCAGAAATATGTTACGAGGAGTAGCCTATGCACAGAATGAATTCAACGAAAACAGGAAAGGTTCGGAGCCTTTATTAGAGATCATTATTGCCAACGATAAAAATGATGAAAAAATCTCGAAGGAAATTGCTAAAAGGCTAGTCATGGAAAATATTTTAGGAGTTGTTGGACATAGATCTAGTACTTCTAGCCTAGCTGCAATTCCTATATATGATAAAAAAGGGATTCCAATGGTTTCTCCTACTAGTGCTAGTACAAAGTTAGATGATGAAGATGAAAATGGTAGTTTTATTAGGGCTGCTGCTTCCAATAAAAAATTGGCGAAAATTATTTATGATTATGCAACTAAAAACTGCTTAAATGAAAACAAAGATAATGTATGGCTTGTGTATGAATCAGAAGATGAGTATAGTAATAATTTTAAGAATGAGTATTTTAGTTATAGTAAAAAATCGAGGGCAAAATTTAAAACAATTAAAACAGATTTGAATACTTTAGCGAAAAAAGAAGAAGAAGACATCAAAAATGAAATTCAGGCTCTTATAGGGAAAGATGATAAGAGAGTAAAATGTGCTATTATAATGCCAAGTACAAAAGGCACTTCTGCTGCTCTTTCTATTATTTTGGCATATAAAAAGCTATATGAAGAGGAAAAACTGCCAAGCAAAGATCAAATAAAATTTTTAGTTGACCTTGATCTACATAATAACGAAAATAACGAAGTTTTAAAGAAAGCTCTGGTTGAAGACGACATAATAGTCCCCGAAACTCAGCCTAATTTAGATAAATACGAAGGGGAATGTCAGATAGATGGCAAATTGACAAAAAAAGTAAAAGAATGTATTGATGACAAATGGGGCAAAAATGTTAGCTGGCCTACTTATACAAGTTATGAAGCAACCCAATTATTAATTAAGGGACTCAGACAACTAGATAAAAAAAACGAGCAAAGTACCAGTGAGCGGCGAAAAAAAATCCTTAATTTTCTGAATCTGAAAAAAAATACTTTAGATGAAAAAGATGACCTCAAAGCTTGTCTAGTTTCTTTCAATAATATTCTAAAGGATGAATGTATATCTGGTACTCTTGAATAATAGCTTCAGTGATTGATCGCCATCGCTGTAGATACTATGATAATTCCTTCATTAACTTGCTCCAGTAGATATTCTTCTGTTACTGCTCACCGCAACAGAGCAGTGTTATTGAAAATGCTTTAGGGGCGACGCTCCCTCGTTCTGAAGCGCACTGAAAAGTAGAGATGTTGCAAAGTGCGAATTGCTCGCTTGTAAGTTACGCCACGATCGCCGGGGTCAATCCATTGATATAGAAGAGTTACAGATTGGCGATCGTCATTCTTCAAAATCAACCCAATAAATCTTGTTTTTCTGACAACAGCGATCGCTCTTGACCTACTTGAGAATTATCAATGCGATCGCCATTTTTCAAAATTAAGCCAATAAATCTTGTTTTTCTGACAATAGTGATCGCTCTTGAGCTACTTGAGAATTATCAATGCGATCGCCATTTTTCAAAATTAAGCCAATAAATCTTGTTTTTCTGACAACAGCGATCGCTCTTGAGCTACTTTAGAATTATCACTACCTCAATATTATATTAAGTCTCCTCTCGGAGGAGAAAAAATTGATTATCTTGCCATCAATTATTGAGTGTATCCTTTCTCTACAGTGCTATATTTAATGGCAAAACCAACTTTATTTGTATCTTGATAACGAGGTTATATTTCCCTCTTGCCTATCTACACCAAATATTAAATTAATTTTCCACAGGTACTTAGTTTTTATGGAGCAGTGGTTTAACTTATTAATTCAAGTCGCCCAACCAATTTTGACGACTTTGGCTTATACGGGAACTAATATTTTTTTAGATACTGTTCAAAGCGAAATCAAAAGTCAGCAAAATAAACAAGCTAAACTTGCTTTAAAATCCTTGGGTTTAAAAGCAGAAAGTGTTGCGATCGCAGAACAGGTAATTCAAAATACAAGTTTAATCTTTGAGTCTAATGCAGGGGAAATAAATTCGGTAGCAGAATCAAAACAATTAGTTGATGGTTATTCATCAGTAACTAAGCAGGATTTATTATTACAACTAACCCAAAAAGCAGAAGCAACAGCCTTAAAATTACCAGAAATCAATAAAACTTTAGAATATTGGCCTCTCCGCCTACTACCTAGTCAATTAATTCATTCTCCCCTCGATGATTGCCCAATTCCGTTAAAGATTTTAATAGCTCCTCCAGAAAAAATCTTAGACGAGTTTAAATCTATGGGAATAGAAGTTCAAGAAATAGAACAGATATTTGCCCAAAACTTACGAGAATTTCTGGGTCAAAACTATTCTTCTCAATGTTCAGTAAGACCAACGGAATTTTTAGGAGGAGCTTGGAATCATAATAATTTTCATGGTGAAGCTAGTATTAAAGTTTTATTTGAGGTGTTACAAACAGAGCCTACTTTAATTTTAGAAACAGGAATTGAAAGTAATTATATTATTTTTCGTTTAGGTTATTGGGGAGGTCAGCAAAAGCAATATTGCTATAAAACTCTTTTAAAATTACCTTATCGCAGTCTTCTAGAAACATCGATCGCAGCTAGAGCCTTAAGATGGAAAGAAACTAAACATAAGCTTTTAGCACTGGGGAAATCTCCTGAAGAAGTAGCAAAATTAGGGGGAGATAATGTTATTAATCTGGCTATTGTCGAAGAAATAGCCCAATTACAAGCAGCAGGTATTGAAACTAAGGAATTAAGTTTTGCTTACCAAGTTAATCGCCAAGATTTTGAATATATCTGTCAATTTTTAAGTATCTGCCAATGTCTTGTTGCTGGTTGGGTTACAGATATTCACTTTTTAATCGAAAATAATATTTCTCCTCATTTACCTGAATGGCTGCCAAAGTTGTTAGGAGAATCTGGGAGTGAATCTGAATTTTTGCCCGCTACTATTCGTGCTAGTATCTCTATCTATCAAAAGGTATTGGAAGTATTAGTTCCAGAAAGTCCTAATTGCATTCCTCAACTGAGTTTAAAATTAGCTTGCAGTCTGCTCCCATTAGATTTCTCTCTAGCAAAACAACAGATAGAGTATTCGTGGCAGAATTGGCTGCAACAGCGTCAACTATCTCCAGCACTAGTAAAAGAAAGATTAGATTTAGATAGAATTCAAGCTACCATTACTACAGAAGATTGGGAATATCTCGTTAGCCTTCAAGCTTGCTTATCTTTATTAGATGACCAATCTGGTATTGCAAATATAGAAAAACTGCTTGATACTCTGTGGGATAACCAGCCCATTTCCTCTCCTCAAAAGGTCGAGCATTTTGCTCTTGATTATACTGTTACCGAAATTTCTGGTCGAGTTTGCTGCTTGTGGCTAGACTCAACGAACTGTAAGCTAATCAGTAAAAGTGGCAACAAAACCCTCGATCTCTGGCAGCTAAAGCGAAGACAAGTTCAATTATCTCCCACCCATCAACTGAGAGGATATTCTGGTAAAGCAATCGCGACTGCTCTCAGTCCCGATGGAGATATACTAGTCTGTAGCGACACAACCACAAAAAGAAGCTACCTCAAAATTTGGCATCTGCAAACAGGAAAATTAGAACATACTTTATTTGGTCATAAACAGATAATCCAATCTCTGGCTATCAGTACTGGTGATCGCCCTTTTCTTGCCAGTGGCAGTCATAAAATTAAATTGTGGGATCTACAAACAGGAGAATCTTGGCTTACTCTCTTCGGACATAAACAATGGGTTTATTCTCTGGCGATAGCGAATGATGGTCAAACCATTGTTAGTGGTAGTGAAGATAAAACCATTAGAATTTGGGATTTAGCAAAAGGGGATTTAGCACATACTCTAAGAGGACATCAAGCAGCAGTGAAAGGAATTGCGATAGCGAATGATGGTCAAACCATTGTCAGTGGTAGTGATGACCAAACTATTAAACTTTGGGATATCAAGACGGGGAAATTATTGCGTACTTTAATCGGACATACAGGAGGAATTCGTACTCTCGCGATCGATCCTAATTGTCAATATTTAGTCAGTGGTAGTGAAGACAAGACAATTAAAATTTGGCATTTAGAGAGTGGAGAATTGCGACAAACCCTTCTCGGACACGAACAAACTGTCAAAACCTTGGCAATTCATCCTAACGGACAAACTATAGTCAGTGGTAGCGACGACAAAACAATTAAATTTTGGCGAATTATTTAACGTTAGTTCGCAGTTAATGGCTGAACTTATCCACAGTTGTTCGCTTTGAGGTATGACAAACAGCCTATCCTATGTTCTGGTGCAGTGATTTGTTAGAGTACAGTTTCTCCTTTTCTTTCATCGGATAATTTTTCTAAGCTAGAAACCAAATAACCACGATGACCCCCAGGTGAGCGAGTATATTCTATTTTTCCCTCTTCTGCCCATCTAGCCAATGACTTAGGATGATAGCCATATTTTTTGTAAACTTGATTAGGAGTTAAATACACAGCGCGTCGATTTTGCTACGATTTACTCCATTTTATTACTATTTAAGGTTACTTGATTGCAAGACTGTCGCTTGATTGGAAGTTTGACAACTTTGTGTCCGCGAGCAATTTGCTTCTTTCGTAGATCGCTAAATATAGCCTTCAGGTCATAGTTGAAAGATTTAGCATATTCCTCTCTGTACTTGTGGATTTCCTCCAGAATTTCGTCCTTATACATAGTTATTCTCCTCAAGAATCAAATCCCATTAACTCATAAGGTGTACAAATGAATGGTAGCTTATATCCCAGATCGAAGCTGATTTGCGATCGCTTCTTCTGGATTTGGGCGTTTGCCATATGCTTGCAATTCCATGTTAGCAGGTAGTCTAAACCGTAAACTGCTGCAAGTGCCATATGCAAGGCATCGTTAGAGGCTTTGGGTGGTAGGTTGCTCTGCTGCAAAAATTCTTGTGCAAGTTCTATAGCTTCTTCTGTGAGTCTGATGGTCAACAAGATAATGGGAAGAGTCCTCTTGAGAGGACTTTTCTGTAAAGCGCCAAGAAATTTATTTCAGGCGTGAAAATCGCGGATGGTGCAATATCTAAGGGTTAGGCTAAGAGCGGGATTTTGTCAGTTTCTTCCCAAGGTACTAATCCAATATCTGTCCTACCTACATGACCGTAAGTTGCTAGCTTTTTATAAAATCCTCCTTTGATGAGTGCGGGCAAACATCTGAGATTAAATTGTTTGATTATTCCTGCTAGTCGGAAATCAAAATGTTTCTTTAACAAAGCTTTAATTTCTTCATCGGGGATTTTTCCTGTACCAAAGGTTTCTACTTGAATACTCACTGGTCGCGCCAGTCCAATGGAATAACTAAGCTGTACTTCGCATTCGGATGCCAAGCCTGCTGCCACTACGTTTTTGGCAGCATAACGGGCAGCATAAGCTCCTACTCGGTCTATTCTAGTAGGATCTTTGCCACTGAGGGCTGCTCCACTATGGCGTGAATATTCGCCATAGGTATCGATCGCGTTTTTTCTTCCTGTCAGACCAGAATGAGCAGCAGGACCACCAATAATTAAAGGACCATCTGGATTAATAAAGATCCTCGTATCTTGGTCGGGTTTGATAATCTCCGTCTCAAAGACAGGTTCAATAACTGTTTCACGAATATCTTGTTGCAGTTGTTTGAGGTCTGGACTAGCTACATGATCGAGGGGGTACTGACTAGCAATAATTGTAATGCTGTGGATACGGCAGGGTTGGCGATCGCAATATTCTACTCCAACTTGAGTTTTTCCATCGGGAGTGAGATAGGGAAGAATATTTTTCACTCTTACTTCTGAAAGTCTCCTAGCTAGTTGATGGGCTAACCAAATGGGTAAAGGCATTAAAGCTGGTGTTTGATTGCAAGCAAAGCCAAATACAGTTGCTTGGTTTTTGACTGTTATCTCTTCTATTTCAGCATCAGAGAGTTTTTGTTCGTCAAAGTAACGATATTCTGTAGGAGGTAATTCTTTCAAGCTAGTGACAATGCTACAAGTCTTGGCACTGAAAGAGGGTTGCTCGTAACCTACTTGTTTAATTACTTGTCGGGCAACTTTGGTAAAGTCGATGAGTGAGTCCGACTCAAATCGTGCTGCAATAAAGACAATAGCTGTTGCCACGGCACATTCAGTCACCACCCGCGTAAAGGGATCGTGTCGCAGAAACTGATCCACGATCGCGTCACTAATGCGATCGCATAGTTTGTCGGGATGTCCTTCGGTGACAGATTCGGAGGTAAACATAAAATCTCGTTTCATGGTTTTTCCTCTAGTTAAATAAAAGATCAAAAGAAGTCGAGAAATGGGGAAATGGGGAAGTGGGGAGGTCGCTAGACTTCGTCGCCCTTCACCGAACGCGCACCTTCGGTGAGGGGAAGTGGGGAGATAACAAAATAGTACAAAAAAACCACTAACTACTAACTACTAACCACTAACCACTAACTACTAACCACTAACTACTAACTACTAACTACTAACTACTAACTACTAACCTTTTTAGTCCCTTCATTAAATAAGAGTGGCAGTAAAGCACTGTTGCTAATCACTACACCATCAAGTAGATTGAGAGGTGTGACCTGAAGTAAATTTCTCAAACCAGGAATAACTAGACAGATCAGTTGTAGAGTCAAAGAACCCCCCAGAGCAAAAGTTAAATAATGGTTTGGTGGCAACTGGATCGTACTTAAGGGTTGAGTTGAACGACAGCTTAAAGCGTGGAGTAACTGACCTGTAACTAAGCTCATAAAGGCAATAGAACTCGCATGAGGACTAATTCCATAGCGGGCAATGCCATAGCCATAGGCTGCCATACTACTTACAGACAAAACAGTTGATTCAGAGATAATCCGTTGGAAGTCCTGGGAGTTGAGGATGGGTTCTTCAGGAGAACGAGGCGGTACTTGGAGTACTTCTGGTTCTGGAGGTTCGAGGGCTAATGCCAAGCCAGGAAAGATATCTGTCACCATATTGAGCCAAAGCAATTGCATCGCATTAAGGGGTTGTCCCAGTCCCACTCCATTAGCCAAAAGCATGACCATAATCTCGCTCAGGTTGGTAGATAAGAGGAAATGAACAGATTTGCGAATGTTGTTATAAATTGTCCGCCCTTGGCTCACTGCAATAATCATGGTTTCCAGACGGTCATCTTCTAAAACTACATCTGCTACTTCTCTAGCTGCATCAGTTCCAGCATGACCCATAGCGATGCCTACTTCTGCTGCTTTGAGGGCTGGAGCATCATTAATCCCGTCTCCCGTCATGGCAACAACTTTTCCTGCTTGCTGGAGTGACTGAACGATTTGCAGTTTATGAACGGGACTGATGCGAGCAAAAACCTGAACGCGATCGCATAATCCTTTCATTACTTCGGAGTCCAGATTAGTTAGGTCAGTTGAATCAAGAATTTCTAACGGCTTTCCTTGACTCAAATTTAATTCCTTGCCAATGGCATAAGCAGTGGGACTCTGATCCCCCGTAATCATCACCGTCTTAATTCCAGCCTGATGGAAAGAACCCATCAACTCTTTGACACCATGTCTTACTGGGTCAGCCATGCCCATTAGTCCTAACCAAATGAGGCTTTCTGAACCTTCCATATCATCGATCTGGGCATAGGCAGCCCCTAACACTCGGAGGGCTTTACCTGCCATGCGTTCGTTTTCTTCTTCGATCGCCTGTCTATCTGATTCAGTGAGAGGAATTAGCTCACCTTGTTTTAACTTCCAGGCACAAAGTTCTAGAACTTCTGTAGGATTGCCTTTAACGGCTATTAGTTTTTGCGATTCATGGACAACATGAACCGTCCTCATAAAATTCCGCTCTTCTGAACGATGGTTGATTTCTAAGCGAGGATATTTGCGTTGCAATTCTAAGACATCGATGCCAGCAGCGATCGCCATCTGCATCAGTGCATTTTCTGTAGCAGAGCCATTAACGATATACTTGCCATCATGATGGTTGTTGACTTTACTTTCATTACAGAGGATAGAAACATGGATAAGCTTTAAAAGTTCGTCGCAACTATAAGGGTTAAAGGGTTCTCCTGCCACCAGAAATTGTCCGTCAGTAACTTCTATCCTTTGCCAATCCGTACAAAGTTCGACTACGGACATTTGATTAGCTGTGAGCGTCCCTGTTTTATCCAGACAGATAGTTTGCACTGAACCCAAAGCTTCTATAGCATCGAGACGGCGAATTAGCACATTATGCCTTCTCATTTTGCCTATTCCTAAAGCTAGAGTTGTAGTTGCCACAGTAGGTAATCCTTCGGGTACAGCAGCAACAGCCAAGGATATAGAGGTTTTGAGCATCTGGACTACGCCATAACCCCGCATCAATCCTAAAGCAAAAACAACACCGCAAACCCCACTCGATAAGATGACCAGTTGACCTCCCGCTCGGTCAAGTTCCTTTTCCATGGGCGTTTGAGGTACGATAGTTTCCCCTACTAGGGTTTGAATGCGTCCCATTTCCGTTAATTGTCCCGTAGCAACCACCACTGCTAGTCCTTGTCCTCCAGTGACTAAAGTCCCGCGATACACCATGTTGACTCGTTCCGCTAAGGGAACATCTTTACCAGTTAAAGTCTGGGCTGTTTTCAGGACAGGGATGCTCTCTCCTGTGAGAGCAGATTCATCAATGGTAAGGCGTTCTGCTTCAATTAATCTGGCATCAGCAGCAACGTAACTACCAGGTTTGAGGACTAAAATATCGCCGATGACAATTTCTTGGGAGTTAATTTTGGTTACTTTGCTGGCTCTGATTGTCCAAGCAGAGGGATTTACTAGACTTTTAAGAGAATGAATAATCCGCTCAGATTGGCTTTCAGTGGCATAACCCAAGATGGCATTGATGACTACTACTCCCATAATCACAACCGCATCAATTATGCCCCCCGTAACTACAGATAGTCCTGCTGCTAGGGTTAAAAGGGCGACAGGAACAGATTTAAAGTAGTCGATAAAAATACTCAGTCCAGAGCGGGGTTGAGATTCAGCTAGAACATTAGCACCATATTTCTGGAGATTGTATTGTACTTTCTCTAAAGACAATCCCGATTCCCTGGAAGTATCTAACTCTGTTAGAATTGCTTTTGTTTCTTGAAGATGCCAGAATTCTAAAGGCATAAGATTAGATGGTTTCGAGGCAGATTCCGACCAGTTCTGCATTAGCTCGATCGCCTTTTGGGGCTGTTGTCTGTACTCTTTGACAATAGTTGTGACCAGAGAAGCGATCGCTTTAGGGCTACGCTCCCCAGTAAATAAAATCAGGATATTACCGCTCCAAGAGCTAGCACGGACATAATCAATTCCTGGTTCTTTCGATAACCTAAATTCTAGATATTGTTGTAAATTTTCTGACCGTTGTAGTCCCCTAACTTTGTAACGGACTCTTCCCTTTACGCGATTGTGTAGCGCTTGCACAAGAGGTTTTTGTTGCTTTAAGGAGAGGCGATTGAGTTTTCTTTGTTCTACAGTAGACAGATCGCGATTGTTCATTTCTGTTAGTGACCTCCTGCTACACTGTACCGAAGGTGACTGTAGGCTTCCCTAGCTTCACAGCCTGGTGGGGAGGCGGTTTTGCACCACTGATCTAGATATGCAACAGATACCTATTACCTACCCCTGACAGACCGATTCCCAAGGGGCTGTCTGCCGAGAAGACCTGGGCAGTTTATACGCCCCCAGGCAGTTTCCATTCCCCACAGTCGATGGGTACAGCTTTCAGAATTCATCCTTCTTACAAAAATTGCTTATGGGGGAATCCCCAAGACTACATTTTCGAGCTTTTTACGGCAAATATTTTACACTGCTAACCAGAAGCCAGTGAGTTCTATTTCTTAGCCGAAACCCTCTAGGTTTAATTTTCAAGGTGCTGCTCTCGGATGGATTTTTGTTTTCCCATCCATCTTAGAATTGTAGCCCCTTACTGATACCCTCAAATGTATTCTACAATACTGGAAGCTTTTGCTGTATAAAGATTTTGTATCAAAACTGTACATTGTGGTGCCTTAGATTCATCGGACACCATGCCGTTTTCTGCTGACTTCTGCAACCTGGGTAATTGCTTCCATTGCCCAACTTTTCTGGCACTAAATATCCGCTTTCTGATAGTAGGGCATTAAAGATAATTATCTAAAAAAGAGATTAGCATAAGTAGAGATAATTTCCTGACCCCAAAATAAAGCGATCGCGCCACCCAAACCTAAAAAAGGACCAAAAGGCATTGGTTGTTTTTTATTTAATAATCCTAATAATATTGCACCGCCACCCACTATCGAACCCAAGGCACAAGCAAAAAGACTAGATAATAATACATACTTCCATCCTAACCACATACCAATAGTTGCCATTAACTTCCCGTCTCCATCTCCCATTGCTTGCTGTTGTAAAATCATTGAGCCAACAACCGCGATAGTTTCTAATAACCAAATTCCTAAAACTGCACCACTAATACCAAACATTAGTTTTTGTGCTATTCCCTGAGTTTCCCCTATTTGCCAGCCTACTATTCCTTGAAATACTAAACCTAAGACTAAACCAGATTTAGTTAAAGAACCAGGTAAGGTCATAGTATCAAAATCTATTAGAGATAGGGCAAATAACCAACTGACAAACGCCCAATAACCAACAGTTTCGAGACTGTAACCAAACTTCCAAAATACTAATAAAAAATAAATTCCTGTAGCTGTTTCTACCAAAGGATAACGACTGGAAATAGGGGTTTTACACCAGCGACAACGACCACGTAACCATAACCATCCTAAAATCGGTACATTCTCTGTTTTCCCTAGTTTGTGGAGACATTGAGGGCAACGAGACGGAGGATGAATTAAAGATAAGCCAGCAGGGATGCGATAGACAACTACATTTAAAAAGCTGCCAATACAAGCACCAAAAGTAAAAACTAGCAAATTGGCGATCTGCTCCGCAGCCTCGCGTACGCGGAGCGCGTCGAAGACTAGCGAGACCGCTGAACCCAGCGTTTCCATAATTAGTTACAAATTGAATTATTACTGAGAACTAAGTTTAAAATTCCCCTTTCCTCAGTAAAAATTGCCAATTACATCAAAACTATCAAGATGCATCCTTTGCCTTTACTACTAAATTTTGTGTCGTTCTTATTAATACACCTCTGCTTCAATTTCGTTGAGACGGATAAAACATTCTCCTGGTAATAATATAGGTCTTTCTCTAAATATTAGGTGTCCCCGAAGACTATCCTTATCAATGGCTACCCCCAAAGGCTGCTTTGTTCTCTTGGTGTTGATATAGCGGTAAGTTCGATAAATTCTTCTTGCTGCTTGAATTATAGTTGGGTCAGAAAACATAAAATACAATTCCCTATACTGCGATCAATACCTAAAACATCAAGTATCTATTGTCAAGCGATCCCCAAAAGATCCTGATTCAATTTAGCTCAATTTTTAGCAGAATAATGTAACTGTATATTAATTTAGATAACTTTTAACTTCTTGTCCGAAGAAGTCCCCCGATTTATCGGCGGGATGATATGGCAACGCAGGGTTTATCGGTCACAAGTTTACATTTTTCACACACAATCTTTATATACCAATGGTTTTAAGTGTTATATAATACTCCCAAGTACCAGAAATCTAGCTAAAAATTGCTGTAACTTGGTAAGATTAGCGATGCAACGCGGTCTTGAAGGTTTCCTTCTTAGAGCGATTGCATCAAGAAGCACCTTGAAAATTTGGAAATGGGTTGGATGCGAGAGTCGCATCTGTAAAATCAAGAGCGTAACTAGGAGTATTAGTATTCTCGAATAGGTTAGTACCGTGGGACTCACGGGGAACAAATTGACTGTCAAGTCGGGCTGTCGGGGGCAGTATTGAGCTAATCATATTGTCTAGATAAGTGGCTTTGGGCAGTAAGGTCTCAGTCGCGAGATTGGGAAGCCCTCAGTAAACTGAGGGAGGATGTCACTTAATTGCTCCTGTTTCCGCATAACGGACTAATTCTCCTAATTTTTGTCTTAAGGTTTCTAAACCCAAACGCTTACGAGCGGAAATAAATACAGCTAAGGGATATTCTTCTTGAGCTTTAGCCAGAGTCTCACTGTCTGCTAAATCTAACTTATTAAAAGCTAGCAAAACTGGCCCTGGACTAATAGGCATTTGTCCTAAAATTTTCATTACTGAGCGAATCTGAGATTCCCAAGCAGGATGAGCCAGATCCACTACATGAAGTAAGGCATCTGCTTCTGTAACTTCTTCTAAGGTGGCTCGAAAAGCATCTACTAAGGAGGGGGGTAATTCTTGAATAAAACCTACTGTATCAGTTATTAAGATATTACGAGGCTTTTTGGTTACTTGATCCACTACAGATAGACGACGGGTTGTCGGATCTAGAGTCGCAAACAATTGATCCGCAGCATAAACCTCTGCATTAGTTAAAGCATTAATTAGTGTGGATTTACCCGCATTGGTATAACCAACTATCGCCACTGTCCCAATATCTCTTTTTTGTCTTTGTTGACGCAGACGAGAGCGATGGGCTTGTAATTGGTCAACTTCTTGTTGTAGGCGGGAAAGTCGTTTCTGGATATTCCGGCGTTCTGTTTCTAGCTTAGTTTCTCCAGGACCTCTTGTGCCAATACCACCACCAAGACGGGACATAGCCTCCCCTCGACCCACCAGACGGGGAAGCATATATTCTAACTGTGCCAATTCTACCTGGAGTTTCCCTGCGCGGGATTGGGCGCGTTGAGCGAAAATATCTAAAATAACTTCTGTACGATCTACAACCCTGACCCCAAATTGCGCTTCTAAATTCTTCACTTGAGCAGGAGACAGTTCCCGATCAAAAGCTACCAGATTTGCTCCGAGGGTTTGCACTTTTAGGGCTACTTCCTGTACCTTACCAGTCCCGATTACGGTTTGGGGATGGGGGCGAGAGCGGTTTTGGGTAATAGTTTGTACTACTTCTCCTCCAGCAGTATCAATCAACCTTTCTAGTTCTGCTAGGCTGTCAGTAAATTGCTCTTGGTTACGGCTATCAGTTTGCAACCCTACAACTACAACATGATCGCGGTCTTTATCTACCTGTTGGGCGACATATTCCCGTTGGAATTCTGCTTCTAAACCATCTACCAGCTCTAGAAAATCTTGTTGTAGTAAAAGTTCTAAACTCGTCAGAGAAGAAATAGAGCAGTAATCTTCTATAGCTAAATTCGGGTCAGTCTGAGGCATCAGGTGAACTAGATAAGCCCCCCTTACATAACCAGTCGCCCCTTTTCCTCTGCTGACTTTTCCTGTTCCAGTGAGAGTTAGTAGCACCAACGCATCTAGTCTTTGACGCATCAGCGCAATCAGACTAGACTCTTTGGGTGGGTCAGTATGGAGTTGAGTCCCAATACACCTAATGCCAGATAAACGTTCTGCGCCGTAGCGAGGCAACTCTAAAGGAGGGATTTGGGTTTCTAGGGGAGTTCCTATCCCCACTCTAATTACCTGTCCCCGACGATTGATATAGGCACACACAGGACGGTTTATCTCAGTGGATATCCCTGCTAATCTCTGAGCAAATTCACTACTAGTAAGGCTATCGCCTGGTAGCTTTTGATGGTATAACCGTTGCAGTTGCTTGAGTTGACTGGCTTTTAATCCTTTTTGATTGCCGTGAATAATGTCGATGGCTTAATCCTTGTTTGATGGCTAACTATAAAAAATATTGTAACGATCTGGCACTGATGCTAATGTATCTGTGATATTTATTTATCTTTGATCGGGTTACGCTCCGAAAATCCCCAAACAAATAGTAAGAATATCGCACTTATTGTTACCCATTCAGGAACTAACTCATCTGGAGTAAACACTTTTAACAGTAAGCGTATTCCTACAAAGCCTACAGTGATAAAACCAGCATCTTCTAGATGGGTGTATTCTTCTAGCCAGCGAATAAATAATCCTGCCAAAAATCTGAGGGTAATAATGCCAATGGTACCTCCTGCAATAATCAGCCAGGTATCTTCCGAAACTGCGATCGCCGTCGTGACACTATCTAAGGAAAAAGCTAAATCTGTTACAGCAATAGTGGGAATAATTTGCCACAGTGACGAAAAGCTTAAATGATGGTTGTGTTCAGGAGTCTCTTCGGTTTCTCTCGCTGTAAAGTAGTTATAAACTAGCCATAACAAATATAACGCTCCTAACAATTCAAATTGCCAGAACTTTACCACCCAAGTCGCAGTAAAAATTAGGGAGATCCGTAAAATATACGCTCCTATTAATCCGATATTGAGTGCCTTACGCTGCATTTTTGGGTCTTGAAGATTTTGGGCGATCGCAGCTAAGGCAATGGCATTATCAGCCGATAAAACTGCTTCTAAAGCTATTAAAATAATTAAAATTAGGGGGGTTTGTAGTCCCGAATCTACTAAATAATCTACTGATTCTTCTAACATCAAAGGGTTTCTCGAAAAAAATTTTGCTCAAGATCTAACGATACAGGTAAAAGATAAGTATTTTAGATTTTAAACTTTATTCTTTAAGGGATAAATGATAACGGATCAAGGATCACAAATCAGGAAATATAACTAAACTATAAGATTTAGCCCCTGATTGCGAGGGGGTCATCCCTCATCCCTCCTCCCTTCCCGATGAATTATGTTGCATCTTGTTACAATTTGTTTCGCAAAGGGTCAATTATGACGCAAATTATTGAGTGAACCCCTTGTTTTATCTGGAGTAAATAACTTATGCCTTTATCTGAAACTCAAATTTTTGTAGCTCTTGTAATTGCTCTGCTTCCTGGCTTTTTAGCCTTCCGTCTTTCTACGGAGCTTTACAAATAACAAAATGTCTTGTTACTTCACTACCTTATCCCTAGAGATATAGGTATATTGGGTTTGGGATTGGCGATTTTACTAAAAAGTTGCTACTCTTAAAACCCAAATAATTTGTAAGTAGTTGGGCAAAATAATGCCTAATTAGGTAGCTTAATCTAGGAGCAACTATGAAAGTATCTAATGATAAAGTTGTCAAAGCTCAACGCCCTTCGCGACGCTCCCGTAGTAGTCGCAAAATAGACCAGGGACTTGTTACTGAAACAGTCTTAAAACTATTTTTTAGCTTTGTGATTGGAGTAGCTGGTCTTGCTTCCCTAATCAAACTAGTCCCTTACCATAATACGCAACAAGCCAAATTAAAAGAACTCCGCGCCCAAGTCAAAGAAACCAAAGTAAGAGTTTTTCAGTTACGAGAAGAACTCAACCGTAATTTCGATCCTCAGCAAACACAGAGTTTAATAGAAGAATATAGTTCTTTAACTGCGCCCAATCGTATTCACATATTTGTTCATGATGAGGACAACATAATTATGAACAATTCTGAAACAGTTTCTAACCCTCAAGGACTAATTAGGAAAGACAGGGTGGAGTAATTCTGTTAACCAAGCTTCGACTTTATGTTTATAAGTTGCTAATTCGGGCTTATTCACCAGTAATTCTAGAGCTTTTTTATAGTCAGATACTGCACAATTCCAGTCACCTCTGAGGTGGTAGGTTCTGCCTTTCTCTGCATATACTCTCTCTTGGAGAGTATGAGAAATAATCAGAGCAATATCAAAATTACCGATCGCTAACTCATAACTCCCCATATCACGATAAGTAATACCTTGATTGATCCAAGCACGAATATTAGCAGGATTCAAGTCTAGAGCATTATCATAATCGGAAATAGCAGCTACAAAATCACCTTGAGCAGCATGACAATTAGCACGATTATTGTAAGCACTGTCAAGTGTTGGGTCAATTTCTAAAGCATGGGTTAAATCTTGTATCGCTTCTGCTAATTGATTGTTGCGGAAATACATTAAACCCCTATTGTTATAGTCTATAGCACTATTAGGACGAAGAGTGATTAATTGATTAATTATGGCGATCGCAACAGCATAGTTTCCCTGAGCTATATTCGCTTCTATGGATGAGCGCAATTGATGCTCTGACTGCTCACAGTGCAGAGATTGTCTGGACAATGTCTCTTCCGACTGCTTAGAGTTGGTATGGTTATATAATTCAGTTTTCATGGGAGCAATTAAACCTTTCCTAGAGCTACTTTACTATTTAGTTATATTTGTCTGCTAAGTAATGTGTCACCGCTCAAACTGTCTCATCGCTTTTTTCCTATTACTTAAGGGAAAAATTTAGTTAAATTTGCTATTTTTTAGCAAGATTTGGCACAAACTTAACAGCCTCACACAGTAGAATGCCCTAAAGTTGAAAGAAAGTAACATTCTAAAAAATTTATTTATCTCTCTTGTGGCAGAAGAGCTACCAGGTAGCCGTCGGGATAAATGCCAGCTTAAGTCTAATAATAGTGATGTACCTACACTGATTCAGAAGAATACAGTGTAGGCTTCTCCAAGTCCATAAGGACAGAAAGAACTTCCTTCGAGGTACTATTAGTAGTAGAAGCGACTACTACGGGATTCCCTCTACGGCGTTTTATAGTG
>JASJCP010000110.1 GCA_030065935.1 Xenococcaceae cyanobacterium MO_167.B27 | reverse complement strand
ACGAGTAGTACCGCAGGACTTGCGGGGAAAGAAATTGTCTGTAAAGTCGTACTGTCGGGGAATTGTGATAGCTGTCATGGTTCTAGATAAGTGGCATAGTGCAGAAAGCTCTCAGTCGCGAGATTGGGAAGCCCTCAGTTTACTGAGGGAGGAAGTCACATTGCTCGTCATACTTAATTGCTTGATGGGGACGAGAACCAGTTTTAGTAATGCCAAATTCAAACGCCTGCTGGGGGGACATTCCTTCTAAAGCAGGATGTTCCTTGCGATCATAAACTCCGTAACAGTAACCATTAACAAAGTAACCATATAGTTCATCTAACTCCCAAACGGCTAGTTTTTTGGGATTATTATTTTTTTTGACTAGACGGACTTCCTTCATTATTTGAGTATTACCCCTCAAATTATTGAAAAACTCAGTTTCAGTAGTGCGAAACCAGCGTTCAATAATTGAGCTAAACTTAGGAACATCTTTAGGACGATGTTTTTTACTAGCTTCAAATCGAGCCAAGAGAGTATCAAAATAGGTGCTTTGAAAGTCTTTGCCGTTATCTACCACAATCCATTCAGGAAAGCGTTTAAATCTTTGCACGCAGATTCGTAGAATCATCATACAAGAACGATAACTTGGAGCATTGAAAGTAAGATAAACAGCTAAAATACGGCGACTATAAGCATCAATCATTGCTGTTACCCAAGGTCTGCCTAAATTGACCTTACTCTTAGGACAGATACATTCAATCTCTAATAAAGTGTGGTCGATATGAACAATTTCAAAAGGTCGATCTCCATGACGAGGGGTAGTTAGCTGTATTAACCAAGGACCTAAAAAATTATTGGCAGCGCGAGAGCCTTTTCGTTTCCTAACGGTTTTGTGTTTGGGACGATTTTTAATCCTCTGATACAGAAAAGTATGACTGGGAACTGGCGAAATGCGCTGAGATTCATGCCACCTTGCTTTTAAAATTTCGTAAACTGCCCAGACTTTTTTCTGTTTAAAACTTTCGTATTCTTGTTCAATTATTTCATCGACAAAAGCTAAATCTTCCTCAGAATATCTAGATGTCGGATTGCCCTTTCTTTTAGGAATTAGCCCAATAAAACCACAACCATATTCTTGCTGGGCTTTTTTATATTTTGCTTTCCAATCTCGAATAGTTCGCTTGGGAGTATCTGATTCTGGTGGTGGAGAAAGTTGCTCCTTTAAATAAGGTTCGAGAATGCTATATCTTCGATTTGCTTCTGCTAAAGCTTGGGGACTAGCTGAGTTAAAGTATTCTTCCACTACAGAATCAAGGTGATGTGTCTCTTCTATTTGGAGATTGATAATTTCGCCTAACTCAACTAATCGTTGAAATTGTTGATGTGTCCACTGAATTAATCCTTCTTGTCCACTAAGAAATATTTTACTGTCTCCTATGTGATCGACAGTTAGACATTTGCCATCAAGTAAAAAAGACGAACCTACTTTGATATCTACAGTTTGTAAACTACTATTTACAGCTTGACTATAATTAGCATTGGCAATGATATAGGCTTGCGCCGTCACTTCATCTCGAAAAATTTTGACTTTTTTCTGGTCTATAAGAGAAATAGCACTCAGATCGACATAAATTTGTTCGGTGGCTATTAAGGCATTGAGATCATCAATAGTTCCGACTTCTATTTTCTCTAAAAGTTGACTGAGACTAATACCTGGATGATTCTTAACCACATCTTTAATATGAAGTTGAACTTCTTCCTCAACAATATATTTTTGGTTGAGATATCCATCTAAATATTTGCCAAGATATTTTAAATTTCGATATTTAATCCAGTCAATTTCTGAATCTATACGAAGACGGAAATAAAAACCAAGTTTTTCACATTGCTCTAGAGCTAATACATCTTGCCAATGCTGATTTTTATCCCGAACATAGCGATAAGGATATTTTTTTGCTCTCTCTAGTAATTTCTTCTCTGGCTTCCATTCTTCAAACCCAACACCATTAGTTCTAAGGACTAAAAAATCAGGAACGTAGGAAATCGTATTTGACCTTTTACCATTTGGAAAACATTTCAAGGTAAATTTGTATGGCTGATCCCAATATTCCAGAACCTCATCATCATATTCATAAAATGAGGTTAAAGCGGGAAGCTCCAGGGTGTGGGATTCAAACTGAATAGTTCTGCCCATTTTTTTGCTAGCGTAAGGTCCATGTACATTTCTGGTAGTGCCTTTAACCTTTCTCACGGGTTCAGATGTGCGAACCTTTCCCAAAATTTCTCTTGTTTGCTCTGGTAGCTTAAGGCGATCGCACCAATATCTAAACTCTTTATCACTAAGCATGGTATACGCTCTTGAAAATCACCTACGAATAGGTTAGGATATTTCGGCAATATCAAACTTTAATTTTTGTATATCGGCAAAGTAATAGTTTAAAATTTGTAATTACAGATGAGATTGATTAACCGAAATATTCACTTTAAAAAATAGATGTGGCAAAGTAAGACTTTAAAAAGTGGCGAACTCAGACTTTAAATGACACCGAACTCTGAAGGAACAGACAAAGATCAAAAACTACTTAAAGAATTAAAAGAATTTCTACTTAACTTAGTAAAACATCATCATTTACTAGGACAACATATATTAATTCAACAAGCAAAGAGTCAGTTTGCTGAGGTAGAAGAAGCACAAATAGAAAATCTGATTCAAGAACTAGCTAAAGAACAGAAAATATCTATTGTTAATCCTAACGCCAAACCAAAAGAGCGATTAATTTGTTTAATACCTCAGGTAGTAGCAGGAGCAAGTAAATGAGTCAATTCGATCGCTACTATCAACAAGGTTTATTACTTCTGAAACAAGGAAATAATCGAGGTGCTATCGCTGCACTAACCGAAGCTATTAAATTAGAACCTAATTATGCTAATACTTATAGTTTTCGGGGAGAAGCTCACAGCGAACTAGGTAACTATACAGAAGCACTGGCTGATTTTAGTAAAGCGATCGCTCTAAGTCCTCAAGAAGCATATCTCTATTGTCTGCGAGGCTGGACAAAAGAGGAATTGTCAGACTATCAAGGAGCAATCTTAGACTTTGATCGCGCTATTGCTCTTAATTACCATGATGCAAATATTCATATTAGCAGAGGATATGCTCATCGAGTTTTAGGAAATTTACAAAATGCGATCGCTGACTATACCAAAGCGATCGCAATTGATTCTGAAAATTGGAATGGCTATTCTCATCGTGGTTATGCTCGTCAAGCAGCAGGAGATATTTCAGGAGCGATCGAGGATTTTACAAAAGTTATTCAGTTAAATCCTAATGATGCTGATGCCAAAAAACAACTATCAAGTTTAATTAAAGCAGAATCAGTTCAACTACAAGGCAAATCTGGTTTATGGATAGGGAAAATAGGTGCTAAATTAAAAAACGTTTTTGGTAGAAATAATCAAGATAGAGAACTAACCTTAATCTATCGTCCGAAATACTCGGAGCATGAAACTATTAGCGATCCTAGTTTTGCCAATCTCGAACGAGTAATTGATGAACTATGGCAAGAAGCTCAATATATCATCAAAGAAGAGACTAGTCGCTTTACAGGGCATTTTATTCTCGAAGATAGTGAAACCAAAGACTACATTCAGGGGATGTGGGATACTCGTTTTTATCCCGCAGGTGGCTTCCATTTAGAATGGTCTTGTAATAGCAATAGATCTTGGTTACCATTGCCTCAAACCGACTCAGAAGCCAAAGAAATTCTGCGTTTGTGGCTAGAAGATATTCAAGCTTGCTCTGCTCTCAATTGGGAGATTATTGGGGATAGTGACCCCATGAGCCTAGAGCATCCTAGCCGAAGAGGATTTAAAATTATTCACTTGCTCAAGCAGTATGAAGCAGGAGAACGGAATTTTCGTAGAGAAAATTTGAGCAACGCCAACCTCTTTGAAGCAGATTTACAGGGTATTAATCTCAGTCATGCTTGCTTAGTTGGTGCAGACTTGCGAGGTGCAAATCTCATCAGAGCTAACTTAGCTGAAGCCGATCTTAGGGATTCTTGTCTAATTGAAAATGAATTTATCACCACAGTCAAACAAGAACCCCAGTTTAAGGATTTATTTGAGCCATCTGCAAAGCAATTGAAACTAGAAGCAGTCGCTTCCCAGATGCAAGATATCTTCTACAGTGTGGTCTTTTTTCCTAACTATTTACAACCAACAATTCAAACAAAACCCGATCTAGCTCCTGCACTAAATCAAATTTGGCAAGGACTGAGAAATTTAATTCAACAGTGGACTCAATTATTAATTAAAAATCGCGCTTATTCTAATGCCGATGAAATCTTCGATCGCACCTTTGTATCAACAGAATCTAAACTGGAATTTGATTTTAACTTACCTGATGGTACTCAACAATCCATAGTCGGAAGATTGGACTGTCTGATTTATGACTATAGCAAGGGTCGTCCTTGTGTAGTTGAGTTAAAAACTTACGCTCCTGTCGATCCTTCTGCACAGCTAGCGCAGGTTGCTCTTTACAGTTACATGATTCAGCAACTCAAAAAAGTACCTGTTGATTCTGCTGTTTATTGTGTTTTACCAGAATTTAAAGAATATCATTATGCTTGGTCAGAATTAGAAACCAATCTGCATCAAGTAATTCCCTTTAAACTACAACAGATGCAACAATGGCTGGAATGGCAACCATCACAACCAGATGCGCCACCACCAACAAGTAATTCCGCTCTATGTAGTATCTGTCCTCAGCAGAAAAAATGCCAAAGTTTTTTTACCGATGAACCTCCTCAATTACCAGATGATCCTCCCATCGAGCCTGAAACAATTGGTAGAGAATTAGTAGAAACCTTAAAATCATTTAAAGTTAATGTTGAATATATAGGTGCAATTGCTGGTCCTACTTTTACTCGAATCAAACTCAAACCAGGTAAAGGCGTAAAGGTAGCATCCATTCTCAAATTAGCTTCCGATCTACAGGTACAGTTAGGGATTGTTCGTCCCCCGCTAATTTCTACCCAACCTGGTTATGTCAGCGTCGATCTACCCCGCGAAGATCGTCAAATTGCCTATTTTAAAGACTATATTCAACCTCAGAAAAAATCCGATCGCGCAGCAGTAACTATTGCTATCGGAGTCGATTTAGAAGGAAAATTAGTAGAAGCAGATTTAGCCGATTCTAACAATTGTCATTTTTTGATTGGTGGTACGCCAGGAAGCGGTAAGAGTGAATTTCTGCGATCGCTTCTTCTAAGCCTGATATATCGTCATTCCCCCGAACAAGTCAAAATTGCTCTGGTGGATCCCAAAAGAGTAACTTTTCCTGAATTTACCCAAATGCCTTGGTTACTTTCCCCAGTAGTCAAAGATAGCGAAGCTGCAATTTCTTTAATGGAAGAATTAGTTAGAGAAATGGACAAGCGTTACAAAATATTTGAAACAGCAGGATGTCCCCACCTTGATGCTTACAATCAAAAACAAACATCAAGCAAACATAACCTACCTCGTATTGTTTGTATCTTTGATGAATATGCCGACTTTATGGTCGAAAAAGAAACTCGTAATGCTTTAGAAACTAGTATCAAGCGTTTAGGAGGAATGGCAAGGGCAGCAGGAATTCATTTAATTATCGCTACTCAACGTCCAGAAGCGAGCGTAGTTACGCCAATTATTCGCGATAATTTGCCAGGAAGAATTGCTCTTTCTACTAGCGGTAGCGAAGCTAATTCTAAGATTATTTTAGGTGGTACCCAAACAGAAGGAGCTTATTTATTAGGAAAAGGAGATTTACTTTATCAGGTTGGCGCACAATTGCAAAGATTACAAAGTCTTTTTGCTGATTTGGTTAGACTTCCTTCCTATCAGGAACAAATTAATTTTATTCCTGATAGGCAAAATAATTTATAAAACCTAGTTATGTACTTTGCCATGGCAAAAGCGATCGCTGACAAGAATTTTCGCCCTGGACTTTATAAGGAATATAGTCCTGATTAGTTCGATTTAATTCTGTGGGAGCAGTGATAGTAGTTGGCGCAATATTTTAGAATATTTTGAACCTGCTTATCAGTCAGAAAAATCACAGGGAGAAATTGATATGATACTCAAAATTACACAATAATCTATCAATATATGCTATCCAATTCTGATTTAATTTTAGTTGCTGGTGCTACTGGTGGAGTAGGACAGTTAGTAATTGGCAAGTTGTGCCAAAAAAATATCCCTGTGCGTGCTTTGACCAGAAGTAGAAACAAAGCCAAACAAATGTTTGGGGACAAAGTAGAAATTGTAGTTGCAGATCTTCGCTACCCAAGTACTTTAGCGAAAGCTACTAAAGACGTTACCCATATCATTTGCTGCACTGGTACGACAGCCTTTCCCTCTAACCGTTGGGATTTTACCAACTTGTTTGAACCAAAAAACAACCCTCAAGCGGTAGATGCTGAAGGAGTCACCAACTTAGTAAAAGCAGCACCTAAAGACCTGAAAAGATTTGTCTTTGTTTCTTCCTGTGGTGTATTGCGAAAAGACAAGTTTCCTTTTAATATCCTTAATAGCTTCGGCGTACTAGATGCCAAACTAAAAGGCGAAGCAGCGATTGTTGCTTCAGGATTGCCATACACGATTATTCGACCAGCACGTTTAATCGATGGTCCTTATACATCTTACGATCTCAATACTTTACTCAAAGCTAAAACTGACGGAAAAAAAGCTGTAGTTATTGGTACTGGAGATACTTTAGAAGGAGAAACCAGTCGCATTGATGTAGCTCAGGTTTGTGTTGAGTGTTTAAATTATGAGGTGAGTGCAGGAAAAGCTTTTGAGATGATCAATTCTGGCTCAAGACCCCCTACTACAGATTGGGAACAACTGTTGGCTCAAATTGATTAACTGACAAGGAAAATAACAACAGTAGTCAGATTGTCACTGAGATAGTCCCCAAAGAGCAAATATAGGAAGAATAATGAAATTTATTTTCTATGATTTTTTTGACAACTGAGACTTAATCTTTTCAATAGCACTTCCCATCTCAACAGGAAACAAAATAACCGTATTAGAAGGACTTGCACCTAAACCATCCAATGTTTGCAAAGTTCTTAATTCTAAAGCAATGGGATTATTGGTCATGATTTGTGCTGCTTTAGCCAAACTTTCTGCTGCTTGTCTATCTCCGTCTGCTTTGGTAATCGTAGCTCTTTTTTCTCTTTCGGCAGAAGCTTGACGAGACATCATTCTCTTAAGGTCTTCTGGTAGTTCAATATCTTGAAGTCTGATAGCATCAATATGCAATCCCCAATCTCTAACTTGCTCCTCTACAATCTCCACAATACGAGTTTGAATTTGATCTCGTTCTGATAATAATTCATCGAGAGTTAGTCCGCCAATGACATCTCTTAAAGCTGCTTGAGCATATTCTGATACTGCAAAGCGAAAATCTTGAATAGAAGTGACCGCTTTTTCAGGATCACTCACCATAAAAAATAAAGCACTATCGATCTCAGCTGGAACATTATCTCGTGTAATTACTTTTTGATGAGGTACATTAATGACTTTGGTGCGAATATCAATAAAACTTACTGACTCAAAAATCGGAATGACATATAATACACCCCCTCCTCTCACAGCTTGGAATTTCCCCAGACGCAGAATTACTCCCCTTTCCCATTCCGCAGCCACCCTAACTCCTCCCACAATAACCGACCAGAACGGGGTAAAAATTAATGCAGGAATAAAACTTCTGATATTTTTATAATTTGTTGGTTTTAAAAACACAAATAGGAGTAAAAATAAGAGTATAGTTGGAACATAAAACAGAATCCCTCTTAATCCTTTGCCCAAAGAGATATGTTGTTCTGTAGGTTGAGCATATACTTTATTGGTATTGGTCATCTTGCCATTTCTATTGACTCTATTCTGGTTTTAAATCAAAAAATATAGTTCATTAAATAAACTTAGCTTTGTTTTAATTTTTCGGTGTAATTTTAATTATGAATAAATAAAAAACAATACATTTTAAGATAGCGGTTAATAACTATAATATTTTCTTTTTAGCTATTAGCCTTTAGCTTTTAAAAACCATATTGCTTTATCGAGGTAACAAATTACATTGGTACATGAAATACCCAGAATAAAAGAATGACAAGACAAAAGCGATCGCTTTTAAATAATCATTTACTCTTGTTCTATTTAATAGGCTTTTCTTGCAAGAAGCGCAATAGGGAATGTCTTAATCTTTGCGGTCTTCTGCTATATTTTGACAAAGTAGAAGCTACTGCGTTTATGGGGGTTGGAAGCCAGCTTTGACTGCTGGCAAAAAATTGAAGCTTATCTAGAAATTTGTAACTATTAGGCTTTAACTACTTCAGCTTCAGAGGTTTCCGTTGACTGTGGTAGTGAGTTAGCTTTTACAGCGCGGAACATCCCGAATCGACAAAGACCCGTCCCGAATCCTATACGCATCAGTAGGATAGTTGGTACTTCTCGCAGAGATTTAATGAAACCAGACAGACCAAAGCGCACCAACCCTTCAGGTCGAACTATTCCTTGCCAGATTGAATCAAGCCAAGATGGGAGGGTTTCTTGCGTCCAATCTGCTGTTACCACTTCTCCTTCTACTAATCCAGTCTCTGCTATTAGTTCAGAAAACCCTTCGATACTAGAAAAAGCAGGATGTGACCACTGGTCTAATAGTTGGCGCATTACTGGTTTTTCCCAGAAATTGAGGGGTAAGGCGCGATCATCTCGCTGATTCCAGTCAGCTACAACTAAGATTCCACCAGGCTTTAATACTCGCATCATTTCTTGAGCATACTTAGCTTTATCTGGCATATGAGGACCAGCTTCAATAGACCAAACTACATCGAAACTAGCATCGGGGAAAGAGAGTGCTAGGGCATCATCTACTTTAAATTTGGCATCAACTCCTTCAGGAGTTAACTCTTGGGCGCGTTTAACCTGTTGGGGGCTAATAGTAATCCCTGTAACGTCAAACCCGTAATCATGGGCTAAAATACGGCTACTTCCGCCAATTCCACAGCCTACATCTAAAACAGTAGTACCGCGAGGTAACTTATCTAAGCCACCCCATTTAACCATTTCATGCACAAAATCAGACTTAGCAGTCAAAAAATCCTTGCGTTTTGGTGGTGAACCATAATGACCTAAGTGGATGTGTTCGCCCCAGTAAAATTCTAAAATACCGTCTTGAGTCCATTCATCGTAGGAATTGGCTACCGTCTCAGACGATTCATAATTGCGGGGGGTAATTAAATAAAGCGCGATGGCTACTACTAATAGTAAAAAAAGCAATCCCAGGGCGTAATATATGTACATTGAAATGAAACCGTAATATTTGTTGAGAATGTTGTTTTTATAGTATCAAGTTGTATAAGCCCAAGGCTTTCGCCTCTGAGCAAGTTTTTTATAAATTAGGCTTCTCATCCCTTCCCATAAATGGGAGGGCATGAGAAGCCTACAAAAAAGAATGGTTCAATACCAGAGCTTTTTTATAATTTAGCATTGCGAGTTGGAAGCCCCACACTGACCCTATCAGGTACAGTGTGGGGTCGCTCCGCGCACCTGCGGTGAGAGAACGAGCGCGATAACTTGTTGGACATAGCTTTACAGTTTTGATACCAAATCTTTATATAACAAAGGGCGGAAGTCCGCTTTACACTTAATTTTTCGGCTTGTATCTCAGCTTTTCGCGCTCTTGAAGCCCCCTTCGCGCAAACGTTGTATAATACCTTTGTTCCGACAGAAGATTAAAAGGCTGCGTCGGAGTTGAACCTAGAAAATAAAATAGACATAGGTTGTGAACCAGAATTCTTGGGTTTATCCTTGGGAGCGTAAAAGTCTATTGGGATACCAAGTGCGTAGTAGTTTTTCATGTCTCTACAAAAAGTCCGGCTGGGCGTGTACCTGACTTTAAACCGCCGTGTGCCGTAAAGAATACCAGTACTGCGAAGGAAGTCTTCCTCCTTCAATCTGGGGGACTGAAGAAGCCCACGTCTGTACCGCAAGCGGTCAGCGTGCGTTTACGTCACTAAGTTACATCTGTTGTACCTGTCTCATCAGCGCGTTCTTCCATGGAGTTCTGGTCTTGGGCTTCTGGTGCTGCTGTGTCTGTTGCAGATATTTCTTCTGCTTCTGTAGATGAGATAGCAGTTACTTCGTCAGTCGATTGTATTTGTTCTGTTTCAATAGCAGGTTTTTGGCTCGAATCGTTATTGTTATTGGCTGTCTTTGTAAGATGGGGTTTTGATAATCCAGCCAAAGACCATAAATCTTTTTGATAGGCTATTTTTTGAATTAAACTCCCATCGAGATTTTGCTTATTCCTTTGTTGTAAGAGTTCAGAGAGATGTTGCCCTAGCTTTTCTCCAGCTATTTTGGCTTGTTCAAGATTATCAAAGGGGTAACGGGCAATTTTGCTAGCTAAAAACTTTAATTCCTTGTTTCCTTGGCGTGTGGTGGTGTTAATCCCTTTAGCAACAATTTCTTTTTTGATGCTAGCCTTAATCGTCTTCTCTAATGCTTTAGCCGTCAGGTTCTCTTGAGCAGACTGATTCATGGTTGTCTTCTTCTTTGGTATGTTTTCTCAAACCAAGATAATTTTAGCTTTGTTATTAGGAGATGGTGAAATATCCAGAAATATTTAGGGACTTGCGCTTTATTAAAATACCAGCCTTTAAACTAATTCATTTGACTTCATAGCTCCTACGGCTAACTGATGAAGGCTGGTATTTTAATTTTTTGCTCCTTCCTTACCTGAAAACCCCCATAGATTGATGGTGTTATAACCCCTAAGATTTCTTTATGCGATCGCACTTGGGGATATTTACTTACTGTAAGCAGATTAAAAGCAGCTCCGAAAGAATTATTATCTGGCTGAAAACCCTGGTAAATCCTTTTGCAATTAATTTATAGTTTACGTGATACTACTTAGAATACTATTTCTCAACTAATTGAATAATTGTGCTACCAAATCATTTCTTCTCTCTAGAACAGGTAATTGATCGCCAACCTTTAACAGTACCGTCTGAAACTCCTTTAACCGAAGTTATTAGTATGATGCAAGAGTGGGGGAATAGCTGTAACTTGAATGGGGAAGAAGAGATTTCAGAATTAGAAGCAAATGCACCGAAAAATAACAGTTGCGTCTTAATAGTCAACAATTCTCACCTTGATGGTATCTTTACAGAACGAGATTTGGTCAAACTGATTGCTACTGGAGCGAGTACAGAAAATCTCACGGTTGCTGAAGTTATGACCCGCAATGTAGTAGCGTTGACTGCAACTGGTGAGGAAGATATTTTTACTGCTTTAAGTATGCTACGCCAGTATTATATTCGTCATTTACCTGTGGTGGATGTTAGCCATAATTTATTAGGATTAATTACAGCCAGAAATTTGCGTCAAAAGCTGCAACCTATCAACCTTATGAAATGGCGCAAAGTCTCAGAAGTCATGAAAACTGAGGTGATTGATGCTAGTCCCAATGATTCGGTGCGATACATAGCTGGGTTAATGGCAAATCACAACATAAGCTGTGTGGCGATCGCAAAATTGGAGTTAGACTCTAAAACTAATAGTTCTTTAGTTCGCCCCGTGGGTATTATCACTGAGCGAGATATCGTCCAGTTTCAAAACCTCAATTTGGACTTAGACCAGCCAGCACGAAACGTAATGAGTACGCCATTATTTTTGGTCAGTCCCGATGATACCCTGTGGTCGGTACATCAAAAGATGCAACAGCATCGAGTAAGGCGTTTATTAGTAGGAGGGACAGGAGGAGAACTTCAGGGGATTATTACCCAAACTAGCTTGCTTCAAATATTCGATTCCACAGAAATGTATGGGGTAATAGAAGAATTACAGCGTCAAGTTTGTCAGTTGGAAATAGAAAGAACTCAGTTATTAGAAAATCGTCAAGCAGAATTAGAAACAGAAGTAAGAGAGCGGACTGCTGCTTATGAAGCTGCAAATCAACAACTTCAACTAGAGGCAAATTTGCGTCAAGAAAGCGAACAAAGGTTTGATAGTATTCTCAGTTCTCTAAAAGATGTAGTTTATTCTGTGGAGCCCAATACTTTTAAATTACTGTATATGAATTCGGCAACAGAAAATATTTATGGTCGTCAGATTGCTGAATTTTATGACAATTCTAATCTTTGGCTCGAAGTAGTGCATCCAGAAGATTGCGATAGCGTGAGTAATTTTGCTCAAAATGTTATTGAAACAGGAGCTAGTGAAATTGAATATCGCATTTTACGACCCGATGGAGAGATTCGCTGGCTTTATGACCGCGCTCATTTGATTCATAATGCTGAAGGTAAGCCAATTCGTTTAGATGGGATTGTCACTGATATTACAGAGCGCAAGCAACGAGAAGAAGTATTGCAAAGACAAGCATTAATTTTTGAATCTGTTTATGATGGGGTGATTTTAACCGATAAAGAAGGTCGGATTATTGACTGGAATCCTTCCGCAGAGAGGATGTTTGGCTATACTAAATCTGAAGTTTTGGGTCAGACTCTTGGTATCCTCCATAAGCCAGAAGAGTCAGCTATTCTAACTCCACAAATCATCGAATCTATGCTGGATAAAGGTAGATGGTCTGGTGAAATCGACTTTATCCGCAAAGATGGCACAGAAGGAGTTTGCGAAACTATTGTAGTTCCTCTCTTTGATCGACAAAATAAGTTAGTTAGCACAATTGGTATTAACCGTGATATTACAGACCGCAAACGGCGAGAAGAAATTTTAAAAGATATTGCTTCTGGGATGTCAGTTGAGATGGGAGAGAATTTTCTACCATCTTTAGTTCAGTATCTCAGTAAAGCTTTGAAAGTAGATTATGCTTTTATTGGTGAGCTAGTCCAGCCAGAAGCAGACAGCATAAAAACTCTAGTGCTCTATGGAAAAGGTCAAATCATTAACAATTTTGAGTATCCTTTAACTGGTACTCCCTGTGCAAATGTAGTTGGAAAGGAACTATGTATTTATCCCTCAGCAGTCCAGCAATTATTTCCTGATGATCGATTGCTTGAAGAAATGGGAGCCGAAAGTTATGCAGGAATGCCTATTGTTGATTCCACTGGAGAAGCGTTTGGTCTAATTTCCTTTATTGACTGCAAACCCTTTGAAGATATTTCTTTGATTGAAGAAGTATTAAAAATTTTTGCTTCTCGTGCTACTGTCGAATTAGAACGTCAACAAGCAGAAGCTAAAGTTCGCCAACAAGCAGCCCTACTTGATGTGGCAACAGATGCCATTATGGTTCGAGGATTGGATAATCAGCTTTTATTTTGGAATCAGGGAGCAGAAAGATTATACGGATATAGCCAAGTCGAAGCCCTAGAGCAAAATGCCAACGAACTTTTATATAGGGAATCTTTGACCAGATTGACCGAAATTCAACAAGCAGTTACAGAACAAGGTGAATGGCTCGGAGAACTAAATCAAGTTACCAAAGCAGGTAAAAAAATTTTGGTTAAAAGTCATTGGACTCTGGTAAAAGATAAAGCGGGCAATCCAGAATCATATTTAGTAGTTAATACTGATATTACAGAGCAAAAACAGCTAGAAACTCAATTTCTCCGTACTCAACGCTTGGAAAGTCTAGGAACACTAGCTACTGGTATTGCCCACGATCTTAATAATATTCTCGCTCCTATTTTGGGCTTCGCTAAATTATTACCTCTAAAATTACCTAATATAGACGAACAAACACTAGGCTTTTTCCAAATTATGGAAACCAATGCCCAACGAGGAACAGCCTTAGTCAAACAGATTTTGACCTTTGCTCAAGGACTTGACGGCGCTCGCGGTATCATCCAAATTGGTCATATAATAGCTGAGATTAGACAGGTAATTACGGAGACTTTTCCCAAAAATATTGAACTAGAGATTGATGTAGCCCAAAACCTTTGGACAATAGATGGGGACGCAACTCAAATTCATCAGGTGTTAATGAATTTAGTAGTTAATGCTAGAGATGGGATGAGTCATGGAGGGAAACTCAGAATCACTGCAAAGAATTTTATAATTGATGCTAACTTCGCACGACTACATCTAGATGCCCATGAAGGAAACTATGTTTTAATTACTGTCACCGATACAGGTGTGGGAATTCCTCCCGTAATTTTAGACCGCATTTTTGAGCCATTTTTTACCACGAAAGAAGTTGGACGAGGTACAGGGTTAGGACTTTCCACTGCTATTGGTATTATCAGAAGTCACGGTGGTTTTATCGATGTTTATAGTGAAATAGAAAAGGGAACTCAGTTTAATGTATTTTTGCCAGCTAGTGAGACAGCAGAAGCATTACCACCAGAAGAAACTGCACCACCCCAAGGCAATGGAGAATTGATTTTGGTTGTGGATGATGAACCCCAAATTTGTGAAGTTACTAAAGCTATCTTAGAAACCTTTAATTATCAGGTGTTAACCGCTAAAAATGGCATTGATGCGATCGCTGTTTATGCCCAAAATCAACAGGATATTAGTGTCGTTATTATCGATATTATGATGCCTTCAATGAATGGCAAAACTGCGATTCGTACTTTAAAGCAAATCAATCCAGAAGTTAAAATCATTGCTGTCAGTGGACTAACTTCTAACCGAGAACTGTTAGCGGAAATAGGTGATAAAATTACCACTTTTATTGTTAAACCCTATAGCAACGATGATTTATTGAGGACTGTTTCTGAATTGACACTCCGACCACTAAATAATTGATTCGGTTATCACTTCATCATTTATTTTAGTGGGGGATTCTTGGTTCAACGAGTCTCCGTTAGACGGCAGGCCTCGGCCAACTGCCCAAGAGGGAGTCTCTCCCCAAGCGTAGATTCCTGTATGCCCTACAGTATTTAGTCCTTTTTTCAGGATGTTGATGCTAGCTGCAATATCCCTATCTTCGATGTACCCGCACTTACAAACATGAGTGCGTGTTGAAAGAGATTTTTTGATTCTTGTTCCACAGGCTGGACAATCTTGACTGGTGTAATGGGGTGGAACAGCAATAGTTATCTTGCCGAACTTCCACCCCATATATTCAATCCAGTTGCGAAACTGAGTCCAGCCCACATCAGATATTGACTTTGACAATCTACGATTACGAACTAGATTTCTCACACTCAAGTCTTCATAGGCGATGCAATCATTAGGAGCATCGGACGCACCTTGCTACGCCACTTGCTTCAAGTCGGGAAACCCGCCCAACGCAGTGGCTCAACTTCACGGCATGGTCTTTACGTTGCCTACTTACTCTTAAATGTTGTTTGGCATATTGCCGTCTAACTTTATGATAATTGTTAGACTGCCGTTGTCCTTTGCGGTATTTAACAGACTTTCTCCTGTTTAAACGATTAAGCCGTTTTTCGGTCTTACGATAGAATCTGGGATTTTCTTCTGTGTGACCAAATGAATCCGCATAGAAGTAGTTAAGCCCCATGTCCAGCCCAATAGCTTTTCCTGTTGGTTCCATATCTTCTTTAACTTCGATAGATATACAAAACTGACAGTAGTAGCCATCCGCGCGACGGACTAATCTTACTCGTTTGATTTGTTCTGGTTGATAGAAATAGATATCCCGACTACCAACTAACTTAACTCTACCGATATTGTTTTTATCGGTAAAGGTAATATGCTTTTTGGTAACTTCATCTAGTTTCCAACCAGATTTTTTATATTCAACTGAACGAGAATATTTCTTGAACTTGGGAAAGCCTTTTTTTCCTTTGACTTTCTTGTTGCAGTTATCAAAAAACCTAGCAATACTTGACCATGCCCGTTCAGCCGATGATTGTCTAGCAGTAGAGTTAAGAGCGTCAGCAAAACTATACTCTTTAGCTAAGATGCGACAATATTTATTGAGGTCATATTTATTAACCCCTTTATTGTCCATCCAATACCGCAGAGCTTTGTTTCTGACAAATTGACTTGTGCGAATTGCTTGGTCAATTGCTGTCAGTTGATATTGTTTGGCTTTGATTTTGTACTCTATGACTATCATATATTTATAATAGCATCTCTAGCACAAAACAATTAAGCCTACCCAAAATTTGTCGCGCTCGTTTTCTCACCGAAGGTGCGCGGAGCGCACTATAATATTTTTTCCTCCTTCCTCGTATCCCACCACCCTTCATCCCTCAAAAATCAGTCAATCAAAATATCTTCCTCTAATTCACTTGATGCTTGTTTCCATTCGATATGTGGCATTGCTTCAAAAGCCTGACGTACTGATTGTTCCCATAGTTTGCGAATTTTAGCGATGTAGGGCGCGCCGAGGCGTAATTCTAGCTTGTGGCGAATTTCAAAACTGTCTGTTTTATACATTACCAAATTGATTGGAGGTCCAACAGAAATATTAGATTTCATAGTGGAATCAATAGATAGTAAGGCGCATTTAGCAACAGCTTCGAGAGGAGTTGTATAAGTTATAGTGCGGTCTAAAATAGGTTTGCCATATTTAGTTTCACCAATTTGTAAAAAAGGAGTTTCTTGGGTGGCTTGAATAAAGTTACCTTGGGGATAAATTAAATATAGTTGTGGTTGTTCTCCTTTGATTTGACCTCCCAATAAAAAGTTGCAGCTAAAATCAATATTGTCTTTTTCTAACCAAGGACGGTCTAATTCTTGAATTTCCCGACTTTTGCTGCCGATATATTGAGCTATATCGTACATATTGTCTAGATTATGCAAGTTTTTCACTTCTTGATTCTGAATATCGCGATTTAACCTAGTTACTACTCCTTGAGAAACTGAAAGACTACCAGAGGTGCAAATAATAATTGCTTTTTCTCCTGGTAGAGATAAGTCAAATAGTTTTTTGTAGGTAGAAATGTAGTCAACTCCTGCATTAGTCCGAGAGTCAGCAGCCATAACAATGCCGAATTGATTGATAATACCAAGACAATAAGTCATTTAAGAAAATTTTAAAGGATGAAGGATGAAGGATGAAGGATGAGGAATGAAGGATGAGGAATGAAGGATTAAGGATCACGAATAAAATAATAAGTAATAAGTAATAATTAGCAATCAACCACCAACCACTAACTACTAACCACTAACTACTAACCACTAACCTCCACTCCTCTGTTTAACTATCTAATTTGTGACCACAACTGCTACAAAAGCGATCGCCCCTTTTAACTTTTTCTCCGCATTGAGAACAAAAAGCCTTAGTAGAGGTAGATTTCTGTTCTTTTTTCAGGTTCATGGACATATTCCCCATTTGCATCGACATGGTGTTGATATCCATAGACATATTACCCATTTTCATTGGTTGCATGGGTTTCATGGGTTCAAATTCTACATTGTTTTGATTTGATGGTGTATCAGGAGTATTTTCTAAGTTTACTGAGACTGCATTTTGCAAAGATGGGTTGGTAGTGGTACTAATACTATTGGCTTGAATTAAAACGAAGTGTTGTCCGCGATCGCTATTTATTTGTAAAATAAAACCCGATGCTGTTTTGTATAATTGCGGTGGTGCAATCCAGTTTCCTGTAGTAAAGCTGCTACTTTGATTTTGCTGTTGTCCTGGGCTACTTGATACTAAGGTAATCAAAGTTTGAATTCTCTGATTAATGACTGTTAGCTGTTGATTACCATTCAGATTGACCGTGTAAGCCATAACGTCTATTGCTTTGTATTAACTTGCTCCACCTCTAATTCTAGTTATAAGGAAAAACAAAGGAGAAATTGATTTAAAATTTATTTTGGCAAAAGGTCTATTGTAAGATTACTGTGATTATGTGCTATTTCACTTAACCAATGTCCAGAATCACCGTTAATCTACCCCAAAACTCCTACAATATTGCGATCGCTCCTGGTAATTTATCCCAACTAGGAACACAAATGCAAAAATTAAACCTGGGTAACAAGGTTTTAGTAGTATCTAATCCTGAAATTTTTGATTACTACGGTGATATCTGCGTCAAGTCTCTGGAACAAGCTGGTTTTGAAGTATTTTCCCACTTAATTCCAGCAGGAGAAAGTTACAAACATTTAGGCTCTATCCAACAGATATATGATACTGCTTTAACTCATCGTATAGAACGCTCCTCGACATTGGTAGCTTTAGGTGGGGGAGTTATAGGAGATATGACGGGTTTTGCTTCCGCTACCTGGTTACGGGGAGTTAATTTTGTACAAGTACCCACTTCCCTTCTGGCGATGGTGGATGCTTCTGTGGGAGGAAAAACAGGAGTCAATCACCCTCAAGGAAAAAATTTGATTGGTGCTTTCTATCAGCCAAAATTAGTTTTAATTGACCCTAATGTCTTAAAAACTCTTCCTGTGAGGGAATTTCGCGCAGGAATGGCAGAAGTTATTAAATATGGCATTATCTGGGATAAAGATTTATTCGAGCAACTCACCGCAGCAGATGATTTATCCCATTTAGAAACTATTACACCCGAATTATTAGAAACTATTATTACTCGCTCTTGTCAAGCCAAAGCAGATGTAGTGAGTCAAGATGAAAAAGAATCTGGCTTGAGAGCAATATTAAATTATGGTCACACTATTGGTCATGCAGTAGAGAGTTTAACCAATTACGAACAATTAGTTCACGGAGAAGCTGTAGCTATTGGGATGGTTGCTGCTGGAAAAATTGCTCTTTCTATGGGACTCTGGAAAACAGAAGAAGCACGACTGCAAGATAATTTAATTACTAAAACAGGATTACCTACTGTTATCCCTCCCCAAGTATCTATAGAGGATATTTTAGAAACTATAAAAAGCGACAAAAAAGTCAAAGCAGGAAAAGTGCGCTTTATCTTACCCACTCAAATCGGTAAGGTATTTATAAGCGATCGAGTAACCCCAGAAATCATAACTCAAGCTATGATTAGCGATCGGTGATCGGGATTCGCGGAGTCAGGATTCAGTAATTAGTAGTTAGTAGTTAGTACTTAGTAATTAGTACTTAGTAATTAGTATTAATGTTTACGGGATGAAGTTGTGATTGTGAAGTTGGCGATCAGTAAAAATAAGATTCCCAAATTAATACAAATATCAGCAATATTAAATACAGGAAAATTAATTAAACGAAAATCTAAAAAGTCGATAACATAACCGAAGACAAAGCGATCTATTCCATTCCCTAACGCTCCTGCTAAAACACAACCATAGCCCAACTGCTCTATTTTTTCTAGCCTAGTAAATCTTGCTAATGCAATTAAACCCAAACTTACCCCTAAAGATAGCCACCGCAACCACCCAACACCCCCAGTAAAAAAGCTAAAAGCAGCCCCTGTATTTTTAACATAGGTAAGATGAAAAACTCCTGCCCATAAAGGTACAGTTTCCCCCACTTGATTGAAAGCTTGGGAGATCATATATTTAGTTACTTGATCTAAGAGCAACCCGGCGATCGCAACTAGCCAAAAGAAAGGATTTTTTTTCATCAAACAAATACTAGAGCAATTTTGGTTACATTTTATAGCCTAAGCAAAAATAAAATCTCAAAAAGCCCCAGTAAATAATTAATAATTAACAGATGAAGGGGAATAGTAATTATTCTGAAAGGGTAATGTATTCTGCGAGTAGGGGTTGTGGTAATATCTCCCCCTGTTTGACAGTGATTAGCGATCGCCTAACTAAAGATTCTAAGCTTTCTATCAATTCGCGACGGGAAACTTGAGGAGATATATTTTTGATTATACTGTCTAATTTTTGCGATTTTCCATTAGTTGCCAGATAGTGCATTACAGTTTTTTCTACAGGAGAAAGGCGATTTACTGTATCTTCTAATAAGTGATAAATCTCACCATAAATTAAAATATCTTGTGCCAAAAAAGCCTCTATATCACCACTAAATAAAGATTTAATCGTAGTCGCAGCAGTTTCCAAAAAAAACGGATTTCCCGAATATTTTGTCACCAGAGATAAGGAACTACTTAACCCTTGTTCCTCAAGAATTTTATCAGCCTCAGAACAGGATAAACCCGATAAGAATAGAGAACGCACTGAAGAAGATTTAGTATTTTGTCGCTTTAAATCAGCAATATTTTCTCTAGAGGTAATTATTAAATGACTTTGATGTTTAGTTTCCAATATTCTCTTAAAGAAATAATTGTAATTTGTCTGATTTTTTTGATAGTTTCCTGATATCTGTTCCCTACACAATATTGATTCTAGATTATCAAAAATTAATAAACAGCGATTACTAGCCATTATTTTTAGAGTCTTATCAATTAGATGGGTATCATTAAAATCTTGAACAATAGTATTTTTATCTATCTTCGAGGTGAAAGTTATAAATTCTGACAATAGATCTTTAAACTGGGAATATTGAAGCAAACTAGCAGCAAAAATAAAATCAAACTGCTCTTTTATTACTTCTGCTAACTTATTTGCTAGAGCAGTCTTACCTATTCCTCCCATTCCAACAATAGTAATCAACCTAATTTTATCCAACAATATCCATTTTTTTAACTGTATAACTTCTCTGTTTCTACCCACCAAAAATTGACTATTTATATCGGTCAAACTCCCATTTATACATAGCTTTTCGCAGGTTTTATTTAGATTATCATTATTGCTTGATAAGGTTTCTAGTTCATATTGTCTTAAAACAGCCTTGAAATTACTTTTAGTTACTTTTAGCTCTAAATGATTAGAAATACTTTGCCACAAACGACAACCAACATCTTTGATATAGTCGCGGTCATACCCTGTTTTCTGGGCAATTTCCTGATAAGTTTTTCCGTTCCAAGATTCAACAAAAACCATTTGTTGAATATTATTTACTTCCTTTAATTCTAGAATTTTAGCTAATAAATTTAGAGCATCTTCTAGTTGCATCATATTATCATTCTACTTAACGACTATGTATAACTGTCATAATATAATCAAGGGTTATATAATTTATATTATTTTCTAATAAATATTTGTATTTCTTAAAGTTTACTTTTCCCTTTTAGTAAAGAAAATAACTATAGATACAGATATCTCTAACTACTGTTTCTTTATATCTTGATTACAAAATAATACTTACTTTTCCTGACTTTTTCCCACCGACATAACTAGCGAGGGTCGTTTATGTTAAATGGTTGTTAACCCAAGATGAAATTAAGAGTTATGGTACGTAAAAACACGCATAAAATAGTTTATGGCATTCAATACCGTATATTCTCTTAATAAAAGCTAAATTGTCGATTAAAGATGTGAAATTAACATAGATCAAGAATAAGATCGGGAAATTATCAGTAATTTTACCGATATTATTACCCAGAATCAATTAGTAGTGGTGCAAGATTTGCTAGAGAGTTAATGCTAGAGGAATCTCGGGCTTATAGAGATAACCGCAATGTTTGTGTTGTGGGAAAAATTCGGAATAATTCACGATCGCAGATTGTTAATCCAGTTTATGCGATCGCTCATTTTCTAGGGGGAGATAACTCTGATCTTGGTTCGAGAGCAACTCCCCTTAATCTATAACTGATTTATGCTAACGAAACCGTTAGTTTTACAGTATTTTCCCGACCAATATCTCAGAAGTTGAAAGAGTAAAATTACACTTTCAAGGAATTAATCGGGACAGAAAAGTTCCCCTTTATCCCACTACCAATAGTTCCACGACCTTATTTATTGATAAGGGTGACTATCAACGATCAAAATAATTTAGGAGTTAAAACAAATTATGGTTGACTTTTTAGAATCAAATAACAGTGCTGTAACTGCTACACGGTTAGACTTAAGTTTTGGTTTTGATTTTTTTTATGGTTTGGATATCGACTCCAATGATGAAGATTGGTTTAGCTTTAGTCTAAATACAGAACAACAATCTTTTGATGGTGCATCTTTGTTCTTTTCTGACTTTCTAGGAGACTTAGACCTACAGTTATACAGTGCTAGCGACACTACCTCTCCTCTTCTTAGTTCTACTGGTGTTGATGATATTGAGTTTATCTCTTTTGAAACCCTCTCACCAGGAGATTATTTTTTGAGAGTTTATGGATTTGAGGGTACGAGTAATCCTTTCTACGATTTAGAGGTATCTACTTCTGTTGGTGACGATACCTCATTTGGTGACTTGTTTGAACCAAATAACAGTGCTGCAACTGCTACAGAGTTAGACTTAAGTTTTGGTTTTGATTTTTTGTTTGATTTGGATATCACTTCAGGTGATGAAGATTGGTTTAGCTTTAGTTTAGATACAGAACAACTATCTTTTGATGGTGCATCACTGTTCTTTTCTCACTCTCTAGGAGACTTAGACCTACAGTTATACAGTGCTAGCGACACTACCTCTCCTCTTCTTAGTTCTACTGGTGTTGATGATAGTGAATTTATCTCTTTTGAAACCCTCTCACCAGGAGATTATTTGTTGAGAGTTTATGGATTTGGAGGTGCGAGTAATCCTTTCTACGATTTAGAGGTATTTACTTCTGTGGATTCTAATACCTCTAATGACGATAACCTTGAAGATAATGACGACTTCGATCAAGCATCGATTCTCACTCCTACTGTTTACCGAAATCTAGCCATTACTGATGGTGATCCTGATTTCTATCAATTTTCTCTAAGTAGTTTTGGCACAGATGCGGATTTTGTCAGTATTGATTTTATCCACGACTTCGGAGACTTAGATATAGCTCTCTATGATGGGAATGAATCTTTTATTGATAGTTCTACGAGTGTTACAGACAACGAAACTATAAGTTTAGCTGGTTTATCACCAGGTGATTACTTTTTAGAAGTCTATGGTTTTGCTGGCGCAACTAATCCCGACTACGATTTAACTATCGCAATTAATGATGATGACGATCGCTTTGAAGATAATGATAGTTTTAATGATGCTGCATTAATTACCTTAGATGGTGGTTCTGCTACAGAAACAGGTTTAATCATTACTTCGGGAGATGATGACTGGTTTAGGTTTACTCTTCCCTCTGGAGTAATACCAGGTGCAGCAGCTACTATTGATTTTCTCGACAGTCAAGGGGATTTAGACATTG
>JASJCP010000109.1 GCA_030065935.1 Xenococcaceae cyanobacterium MO_167.B27 | reverse complement strand
AAAGTTTTTGAATCAGTTGAGCAGTTAGAAGATTTGTTAAATAAATTATTAAATGAGGGAGAACTAATTATTAAGTGGGGACGTAAAATTAAAAATAAAGGCAATGCTGTTTATTAAATTTAGCTGCGTAGCAGCTTATTATAGTTACTACGTACTTTCTTATTTTTAAATATTCAAACTCGGTAAGCAAGCTGTGCGTTGGATGCGATTCATCCCGTCGCGAAACGCGAGGGTCTTCTCGCATCGTTAAAGATAAAAATCCCGCGAATCGCGATTCGCGGGATAGGTTTAATGTAATATCCCTAATGATTTAAGCGAATTACCAAGGGCTTCCAATAACGGTGAAAGGAGCCCAGTAATAGGGGTGAGACAAGTCAATTTCTGTGATATTGTTGTCTAATAAATCTGCAACTACATTTTCTGGTAAATCGATAACTTCACCCCAACTGGTAATCATTTTGCGATTGGCTAGATCAATTTGAATTTGCTCTTTAATCATGGCTACTTGAGCTAATCTAAGGGCTTCAGCTTTAAAAGCTGAAGTTTTTAATTGATGATAGAATTCAAGCATTAAACCAGGAGTAGTAACATCACTAACTTTCCATAAACTACCGATCGCCGTCTTGACTCCTAGTTTTACCGCTAATCCTGCAAAGCCTAATTCTGCATTAGTATCACCAAAAGCAGAACGACAAGCCGACAAAACTAATAACTCTAGATCGGTGCTTCCTACTTTCAGATCGAGCGATCGCAATTCGTTTAAAGTTAGTCTCTGATTGTATAGCTGAATATAGATATCATCTATGCTAGCAGTGCTAAAGTCGGCATGAGTAGAAAGATGGATAATCGGGAAACTATTATCATCAAGAGTAGTTTGGAGATTTTCCAGAGTAAATTGCTCGTTAAAAATAGGAACTTGACCACCACGTAGATTGACAATTTCAGGTATCTCAACTTCTACTGCATTAAGAGCTTGTTGATTCTGATCTGGTTCAAAATTAGAAGCTCCTAACGCCAAGACTTCCGCATCTTGAACATTTTTATTGTAGATAGTGTTCATCAAGTTAATGCTAGGAGCCAGTCCAATATTGTAGCCTTTTTCTACTACAAACTGATCGTTTTCCCAGTCATACAGGGCTGCTAGAGGTAGAGATCGTAGTTTGGGAGGTAAGATAAACAGTAAGTTGTCAATCTCTCTGGTTTCGAGTTCCTCTTCGATACTACCAATTAACCATTCATAGAGTAGTTCGGCTGGTTCTTGCCAAAGTTCTTCTCTATTAGCAACCTCTCGATATAAGTTTTCGGCTTGTTTTTCTACCTCTGCGCGAGTCACATCTACAGGAAGATAAATTGGTTCTCCTTCTGCGGTTACAACCAGGATTTCTAGGAGATCGCTTGGTTGAGCAGCAAGACAAATTTTTGGTTCTACTTGAGTACCTGTTAATCTTAGGGCATCTCTATACTCTGTTGTCAGACAACTTTCCGCTCTGGCAAAATATTCATCAGGATCGCTCGTTGCTGCTTTGATTTCTGGAGAGGTAAAACTGATATAAACTAAGGCAGGTTTTTGGGCTGCTTGTTGTTCGATCTGCAATAGGGTTTTTCTTGCTTCAGGAATAGAAGAAATCGCAAGTTTTGGAGGTAAGTTGTTAATTGCAGTCTCAACAGATTCAATGGGGGATGTTGATTCAGAATCAAAATTACCTATTTCGTTATTATCTATTTCATCAACGGAAATAATAGTAATATTGCCTCTTTGCTCAGTAAATAAGAAAGAACCGTCTTCTATTTGACTGTTTCCTCCTCCAATAATTGCTCCTACTGTTCCATTGGGTATATCCTGTTGTAACAGTTGAGGATTAGCTACTTCAAAAGGAATTTCTCCATTACCACCATGTTTGATGGTAATTGCTTCTGCACTAGAACTATTGGTAAAAATGCTAGTATCGACACCGTTTAAGTCAAAACTCTCCGCAGCAACAAATAAACCGGGATTGTCGTTATCAGCATTGATTCTGATCCCACCACCATTACCATTAGTAGCACTATCTGCTCTGATAGTATCTACCGTAATATTGCCTGAAGCAACTTGAGTATTTCCTAAAGAATTAGAATCGAGAGTTACATTTCCACCATTTTCTGTAGTTCCACTAGAGTTAATTGCTCCTGTTTCAATGGTAGTTGCCGAATCTAGATTGATATTACCCCCTGCTGTTCCAGAAGTATTAATATCTCCTGTGGCGATCGCTCCTTGGTTACTCTCAAGCTCGACTTCTCCTCCTTGAGTAGTAATATTTTCTGTTGAGATGCTATTTGCATTGATATCTAAGTCATTACCTGATGTTGTAATATCTTGAGTAGTAATATTTCCATTACTGGAGTTTAACTCTATATTTGCCGAAGTTGTAAGATTATCATTAAAGCTTTGATTACCTGTGGTGGTGACATTTCCGTTAAGGGTAGTAGTACCACCCTCGTTAGTAGTTACACTAGCTGCATTAATAGCACCTCCGAAATTAGTTGTACCTGTGCTGTTCGCTTGTAAATCTCCTAATGGGTTTTCTGTAGTACCCATTGTTCCTTGAATATTAATATTTCCCGAACCAGCATCTAGGGTTAGGTTGTTTGCACCGTTGACACTACCGTTGATATTTATGTCTTCTCCTGCTTCTTGATTGGAGATAGTACTTAAAGCAACATTATTTTGTAAAGTCACATCACTGTTAATAGTTATGGCATCTCCTTCTGTGGTAATGCCACTATTTAGATTAGTTTGAGAGCTATCAAGAGTAACAGAAGCATTATCTGTTCCTGTGATCTGACCATTAACCTGAATTGTACCCGATGGTGTTGTTAGGGTAATTGGATCATCAACGGTAAAGGGATTAGCAACAGTAATTGTACCGCTACCATCTGTAGCATTGCCGATCGCAATAGAATTGGCTTCAATAGTATCTAATTCTGCTTGAGTAATATCTAAAGTATTGTCAGATTGGGTGTTAGGTGCGATCGCAATATTTAATGCTGGGTCTTGGGGTTGTAAGATTACCGTATTGCCTGTGATATCAATCCCCGTTGAGATGTCCACTTCATTTGCAGTGTAAGTCTGATCTCCTGTGGTAGTAACATTGCCGTTAAGTTGGGTTGTTCCGTCTGCATTGGTAGTTAAAGAAGATAAAGCGTTAGTTGTACCTACTTCACCATTAAAGATAGTATTTCCAGAAGCATTAACGATTAAGGACTGTTCGCCGTTACTTGCTGCATCTACTGTGGAATTGGCGGTAATATTTGTTCCTTCGAGAGTGGTATCTGTTCCTAGGGTTACAGCATCGTTGTAAGTCTGATCTTCTGTGGTAGTAACATCACCATTAACTTGAGTTGTCCCAACCTCGTCGGTAGTTAAAGAAGATAAACGAGTAGTTGCGCCTACTGCATCATTAAAGATAGTATTACCAGAAGTATTGACAGTTAGAGATTGCGTACCGTTAACAGTATTAGCAAAATTGACATCACCTGTGCCATTAACTCTAATGGTTGTATCTTGAGCTAGAGTAACCGCACCGTTGAGATCGATATTGTTATTAGTAGTAGTAATATTTTGGGGAGTGATATTACCAGAAGCCGTATTAAGAGTAACTTCTCCTCCTGTAGCAGTGGTACTTACAGCATCAATATTGCTAGTAGTTATATCACCGTTATTGGCAGTGATGTTAATATCTCCTGCATTATTTTGAGAGAGAGAACTAACTCCAGTAAAGATGGTATTAATAATTTCTGGGGTTATTCCTGCTGGTAATTCAATTATTCCTCCTGTAATTGGCTCTAGGTTTGCACCGACAGTAGTATCAATATTTCCGTTAGTACTATTAAGAGAAATTGTGCCACCTGTACCAGTACCTAGAGAACCAGAATAAATAAATCCTGTAGTAATATTTTCTGCTGCTTGTAGGGTTATGTTACCGCCATTTTGTCCTGTAGTTCCAGAGAGTAATAACCCAAAAGGTACAGTTTCTGTAGAACCTTCACTAACTGGTGTGGGTAAAGTAGCATTAATTGCACCAGCAGTAGAGGATATAAAGATATCTCCACCATTACCGTTAATAGAACTAGAGTCAATGCCAAATAGCTGAATATCTCCAGCAGCAGAGAAGGTAACATTTCCCCCATTTCCATCTATAGCATCAGCAACAATACCAATAATTTTCTCGTTAGCAATTAGAGTAGGAAGACTTGCTTCTGGAGGAACGAATATTGCACCTGTGGTGCTAGTAATGGTAACATCTCCTGCTTTATCTTCTGAAGATTCACTAGTGGAACTAGAATCAACTCCTCCTAAATTAATATTTCCTGTAGCAGTAAGGTTAATATCCCCTCCTGAAGCATTCAAGCTAGAAGAATCGAGATTGACAGTACTACTATCAATTGTGCCACCACTAGTAATAGCGATCGCACCTCCATCGGTAGTTATATCTTGATTTATGTTGACGCTTGTACCAGCATTAAGAGTTACATCGTTGCCATTGGTTTCAATTTCGTCATTGATAATAATCGCGCCGTTAGATTCGGGGGAACGTAAAGTTAGATTACTCTCAACGATTAAGCCATCATTAAAATCATCGGTAACAGTAATTGTGCCAGTACCGTCTGCTCTACCAATAGTAATTGAGTTAACGTTTTGTGAAAGTTGGGCAATTCTTCCGTTAGCAAAGTTGAGTGCGTTGGCGGGAGGATTATTACGATCAATTTCTAGATTAATATTTCTCGACGGGGTTTGTGGTTGCAAGACTAATTCGTTACTGGTGAAATTATTTTCTACCCCTTCTGCATCTGCTTCCAATTCCATTGTGTCTGCGGTTAAGGTAATTCTAGTATCGGGAGAATCAGGATTAATGGCAGTGCTGACATTAGTACTTTCTAGTTGGATTCCTGTGTTATTAGTACTTGTTCCCGTAATTGCGATTGCTCCATTGCTAGAAGTAATATCAGTATTTTGGGTATTAACCCCAAGAGAATTAGTACTTGTTCCTGTTAAGTTAATCTCTCCTGATGCAGTAGTAATTTGAGTGGGTATTGCTGGTGAACCTTCTGAAGCTTCTGTACCCAAGGTGAGAATTCCAATTGCTTCTGTACTTGTTCCTGTAATGTTTATTGCACCATCAGCAGATGTGGTAACTTGTCCGCGAATAAATACCCCATCATCTGCAACGCTTGTACCTGTAATGGTAATGTTGCCACCATCAGCATTAATATTAGTTTCATCAATAGCAACTCCTGCATCTAGTTGGCTTGTACCTGTAATGGTAATATTGCCACCATCAGCATTAATATTATCACCGAAAATACTAACCCCTACACCATCATCATTAGTATTGCCAATCAAATTGATGTTTTGTCCATTAGAATTAATCACACTAGCAGTACTAATAGAAATTCCGCTAGCAAAAGAAAAGGAAGAATTGTTATCAATTAACTGTGCTAATTCATTAACAGTCAGAATACTAGCAGTAAAAGGATTGGGTAAGTTAGTTATTCCATCTGTACTGGTAATAGTAAAGTCTGAGAGATTAACAATACTTGCTCCTTCTTTCTGACCAACTCCACTAAAGCCATTAGTAGTTATATTTCCCTGAATACTTACTTGTCCGCCGACTAAATTCAACGCTCCGTTATTATTAGTTAAGTTAGCGTTGTTAATAATTGCACCAGGACTATCCATGGTAAGTGCGATCGCTTCTGGAGTACCATTGAGAATAGAAGCATTAAAATCACCACTAGCACTAAACCAGTTATCCCCAAAGCTTACCCCATTACCTGTAGTGACGGTAAATGCAGCAGGTACATTCAGTTGAGCAGTTTCACTGAAGATCACACCAGCAGGATTAATTAAAAATAGGTTAGCATTGCCACCTGTAACTTGTATTGTGCCTTGAATATCGGAAGCATTCCCACTAGATACCCGTGCCAAGATGTTATCTAGAGATTCATTAGCGATAAAGTTAGCAATCTGATCTGATTCGGGTAAGTCGAAGCGAGTAAAACTATGGAACAGGTTTTGATTATCATCGGAAGTTAAACCACCAGTGATATTGAAAGTTACACCATCTTGTTGAGGAGTTACAACTGAACCCGTACCATCATTTGCTGCGACGATGGGTATGTCTTCTGTGGTTAGGATTTGGATAGTTGCATTAGGAGAGGTAAAAGGATCGGGGAATTCAGTAACTGCAGTGACATTTTCTGATGTAACAATATCTCCTGCTGTACCGTTAGTGGTTGCATCACCTACGATAAAGGGAGTTCTGGGAGTTGTATTTCCTCCACCATGTTCGATAGTTACAGTTGTTCCGCTGATGCTTGTATTTGACTCAGGGAGAGTTGCTGTAGCGGTAAACAGTCCTTGGGTATCATTATTTTCCCCATTACTGTCAATTAAGATATTTCCACCCTCGATAGAACCAGTGGTAATGTTACCGTTAGTGCTATTAAGAGTAATATCACCTACATCAACACTGAAAGTAGAATCAATATCACCTGTGGTAACGGTTGTTGCTTGTATGAAAAGATTTTGCCCATCTCCAATAATATCTTGAGAGCTAAAATTACCAGTTTCGTTGTTGTCGGAGTCGGCAATTAATTGAGTATCAGTAGTAAAGTTTCCTATACTAACATCGGTGTTATAGGTTTGGCTTTCTGTTGTGGTAACTGAACCACCATTGATACTGGTTTCTCCTGTCTCGGTATTAGTTTCCAGACTTAACAGAGGTTGATTATTGTCTCCTACTGCGCCATTAAAAGTTATACCCTCATCAATAAACTGGTCGCCAGTGGTAGTAATAGTTAAAGAGCGTGGTTCACCTTGAGAACGGACTGTAGAGTCAAAAGTAATACCATATCCACCTCCTACCAATTCTATATTTTGTCCTAATTCCACTGCATCGCCGTAGAATTGACTATCTGTAGTAGTGACATTTCCATTCAAGATAGTTATTCCACCAGCATCGGTAAATAAACTATCTGCATTAACTATGCTGCCAAAATTAGTAGTGCTACTGCTGTTAGCATCGATAAATCCTATGGGATTAGTATCACCAATTGCACCTGTAATATTAATTGCACCTGTACCAGCAGTTAAGGTTAGAGAATTAGGAAAAGACTCAGGATCGGGATCATTATTAACTGTTCCATCAATGGTAATATTTGCCCCATCAAAACCTTCTTCAGTGGTGTTGAGGGTTACTCCTGTACCTAGGATAAGGTTGTCATTAATTTCAATAGGTTGACCTTGAGTGGTAATATCTCCATTGAGCGTAGTTGTTGTTCCTGCTCCAATAAGGTTAATAGAAGCGTCTCCTCGCCCTTCTAAAAGACCATTGACTTCAATATTTCCTGCTTGCAGAGTTACAGGATCGAGGAAAAATACATTATTGGCAATTGTTAGCGTACCAGTTCCATCTTCTCCTCCAATGAATATTTGAGAAAACCCATTTTGGGTAGTGTTGAGTTCGCTGGTGTCCAGATTTAATCTGCCGTCGCTGGTGATTCCCCCGACAGTTATGCCTAAACTGGGGGTAAGAGGCTGCAACTGCAAAGTACCAGTACCCTCGATTGTCGAAGTGCCAAATAGGTTAATTTCATCGCTAGTGAGAGTGACAGCACCGCTATTGCCTACTATAGAACCACTGGATAAAAGAATCCCCTCCGCATCAGCATTTGTACCTGTTAGGGAAATATTGCCAGTTCCCGTGGATTGCACTAAGCCACCATCGTCAAGTCCAATGCCAGGGTTATTATTCCCAGTAGCGTTGCCTTCTAGGTCAATGTTGCCGTTAAGTGAACTAACCGTAGAGTTAGTTCCCTGAATCAAAATTCCTTCATTGGGGTTCTGTATATCTCCTCCGCTCCCCCCAGTCCCAACTAGGCTCAGATTTCCATTTCCCGTTGATTCAACTACAGCACCGGAGTTGATATTAATGCCACGATTCAGTCCTCCTGTGCCATTACCGCCTGTGCCAGTCAGGCTAATATTTCCATCAACTGAGCCTACTCTAGCGTTAGTTGAGAATATTAATATGCCTTGGTTCTCTGAACCACTAATATCGCTACCAGCAATGCCCGTCAGAGAAACATTGCCTGTCTCAGTGGATTCTATTGTGCCACCGTCGTTCACAAAAATGCCATAGTTACTGTTTCCAGTTCCGCCCCCTGTTCCATTAAGAGTAATATTTCCGTTAACTGAGGTTACTCGGGAATTGCTGCCGATAGTGTCCTCTTGACTAGGATCGATACCAATAACTATCCCATAATGATTATTTCCCGTCCCCGCACCACCAGTCCCGTCAAGAGATATTGTCCCATTTCCCGTAGATTCTATTGTGCTGTCACCAGTCAGAATAATACCTTCATTTTGAGTTATCGTCCCACTTCCCCCAGTTCCATTCAGTACAATATCTCCATCGACAGAGGTTATTGCTGATATACCACGAATATCTATCCCAGAATTTTCCTGTCCACCAGAAGCACCGACTCCAGTGAGAGAAATATTACCTGTTCCTGTAGATTGTATTGTGCTGCTATCGTTGAGAATAATACCATCGCTAAGGTTTCCAGTTCCGCCCCCTGTTCCATTCAGAGTAATATTGCCGTTTGCCGAAGTTACCTGAGAATTAAAAATACCTATCCCGAAATTATTAATTTCTACTTCTCCACCGCCCCCTGTTCCATCGATTGTAATATTGCCACCATCTGCATTGACAGTAGCATTAGTTATCGTAACTGCACCAGCATCAATATTATCTGCATTACCTGTTAAGGTAATGTTTCCTCCTGTGGTTGTGATATCGGAATTAACATTAATATCATTATTAGCTTGAGCCGTTAATCCCACCCCAGGATTAGTTATATTAACAGGCTCACTGAAAGTAATATTAACAGTAGCTTGTAATGTTACATCAGCCTCAGCATTATCAATAGCTGTATTGACTATTCTAGTTGTCGAGACTGTAGGATCGAGGTCGGGGTCGTTAAATTGATCTACATCTTCTAAATTAGTAGTGTCCTCATAACCAGAACCTACGATCACTATAAATGTCGGATCAAGTAATAATTCTCCCACATTGCCATTAGGGGCAGAAGCATCAACTGTACCATTAAAAATTAAATTATTTTTACCTGAGACTTCAACAAAACCACCATTACCACTAGCATCACCACCACGGACTGAAATATTACCGTTAAATTGAGTTGTATTATCTGCCCAAACTATTACTTCACCACCATCACCATTTTGCAGGGCATCAGCTTTAATTTCTGAATTACTATCAACTAAAGTAACTTCCGCATTAGGTACTGTTCCCTGTCCCTTATAATCTCCACCTACTAATACTTCACCTGCGCCAGCATCCCCAGAAACATCAACATCTGCACCAATTAAACCAACTTTACCCCCTAAAAGATGTGCTTCTCCGCCAACACTTCCAGGTTGGGTATTACTAGCGTCAACTGTTCCTGAAACTATAGTTGTACCTGGTTCATTAGGAATTACTGTATTGGAATTAGCTACAGTAACATCATCATTGGCTGCTAGTTCTAAGCCTGTATCTATATCTACAGGTAATCCCCTTAATAAGTTAGGAAGATCGGTAACACGGATGGGTAAAGCTTCTCCTTCTGCGTTTTGGGGTATGGGTATTTCTAAACTTAATAGTTGTCCTTCTTGAGAAATGCGGACACGCTTTGTTCCTGGTACTGCTGCAACGGTAATATTTCCGCCTTCTGTTTCGATAGTTCCTGTATTAATTACTGTGCCACCAGTTAACGAAATATTGCTATCATCAGCTACTTTTAAATCTCCTGCATTAATAATTACTCCCGATTCTGCGTTAGCAAAGTTAAAACTGTCGGGATTTCCTACTAGGTTGAGATAGTCATTAGCTCCTACTGCATTAAACCAACTATCCCCGAAACCAATTCCTGTCGCAGTGGTAGCGGTGAAGTCTCCAGGGACATTTAAACTAGCATTGTTACCAAAGATAATCCCCGAAGGATTCATTAAAAATAAGTTGGAGTTTCCCCCTGTAACTTGAATTAAGCCGTTGATAATGGAAGGATTACCGCCGTTAATCCGCCCTAGGATATTCTGGATGTTCGGATTAGATAAAAAGTTAGCAATTTGTCCCGCATCTAAACCAAATTCTTGGAAACTATGAAAGAGATTTTTCCCATCTCCTGATAATGTTCCACCGTCAATGTTGAAAGTACTACCATCTTTGGTGATAACAGTCATTGTCCCATCATCGTTGGGAATAATTTGTTGAGCGGAAGCAGGATTTAAAGTTATAGCAGCAGTGAAGGGTAATACGGCTATAAATGTTGCTGCTGTTTTTAGTAGATTAGAGGATGAATATTGCCCCCTAAATCCTCTGTGGACGTAACCCCCAACATTAGGGAGATTTTGAGAACTCTTTTGCCCCCAATTATGGGGGGCTAGGGGGGCGAAAATAGATTGTGTCGCTACTGTTGTTACTTGTGTCTTCAAAGTAGCCTGATTAAGGGGTACTTTGTTTTGTTTGCGATGTAAACTAAAGCGCGCGCCTTCTACTTTCAGAACATAAGTATCTGCTAATCCGCGACGTTGTAGAGCTTGATTAATTGCTTGTTTAGAAGATTTAATTTGTTCTTGTCTTTTACAATAGGTAAGATTTTTTCCGTGATGGCGATAATAATAAAGTGGTTTTTCTATTCGTTCAATTTTCGTTACTTCTGATAGACGCAAACAAAGATCGTAATCATAAGCATATTCACAATTACTATTAATCCCTCCTATCTGTTTGTAAACTTCACGACGCAATAGACGAAAGTGGAATGTCATAAAATCCACTAACAATCTTTGAGGAGAATAGGGAATGTTGCAGCGTTTTCCTATTCCTAGAACTTTTCCCCGACTATTAACATCATAGTAGTCTGTATAGACCATCCCGATCGCAGAGTTACTATCTAATACTTTGGCTGTTTCTTCTAACGCCGTATCTCCAATCCAATCATCACTATCCACCCAACCGATATACTCTCCTGTGGTTTCAGCAATAGCATTTCTTCTAGCTTTAGCTACTCCTTGATGAGTTGCAGCAATAACCCTAATTCTGTCATCTTGTTGTTGGTATTCACGAGCAATTGCTACCGAATTATCTGTTGAACCGTCATCCCAGATTAATAATTTCCAATCTCTTCGAGTTTGCTCTAAAATACTCGCGATCGCTTTTCCTAAATAACGTTCTTGATTATAGTTAACGATAACAAGAGAGATCATAGGGTTTTACTCCTCAAATTTTAGGGGACGACTGGGGAAGACTAGGAGAAAAAAAATAGTATTCAGTATTCAGTATTCAGTATTCAACAATTAACAATTAACTACTAACCACTAACCACTAACCACTAACCACTAACAATCAACAAAGGCGCAATATATTTTTGATAATTAGGGCTATTTTTATCAGTATCTACAGTTAATAAACTCTCTACTCCATCTACTTGCAAACGAGCTAAATATTCTCCTGAAGCAATGGGAGAGATTTCGGTAATAATGCGATCGCTGTCTGCTTCTAGGGGGGGAATTTTAAAGACATATTCTTGGTCTCGCTCTCCTGTAGTAGAGTTAAGTACAAGATTTAAACGTTGATTTTTGCCGATAGTAGGTTGGGTGGCGATACTAACTCTGACGGTGTATAGTTCTTCTCCTATAGGTCTTACAGCTTCTACTGCTATCTTCTGGAGCGTTGGGAGTAGCACCAAAGGAAATACATTAGATTCAGTGATTCTGTGATCTTCACTATTGCGTTTAATCACTTGAATTCCTTGGACTCCTGCTCGCAAGTTATTATTAGAAACAGTGTTTAAATCTAAGACAATTTTGCGGTCGCTCACTTCTTGGGGAATAGCATCAATTCCACCAATACGAACTAAATTATTACTACCCTGCAATCTTAACCCTTCAATAGCGATCGTGCTATTAGCTAAAATTAATCTATTTTCTGTTGACTGCCATACTTGAGTAAGAGGTTCATCAAGACAAGTAACTTTGCTAATTACTGGTTTTTGGGGACTAATACGAGTTATTTGTTCTCTTACAGGTAAGGCGCGACGGGGGATATCTTGACTTTCAATTAAGACTGCAACACCTTGATAGGCAAAAGAAAGATTATAGGGAGTTTGAAAAAAGACTGACCAAATCTTCGATAAATCTTCTGTAGATAAACTCAAAGGAGAAAATTTAACTAACTCTACTTGCTCTGATAAATCAGATTCTCTTAAATAGCGAAAACTAGAATCCTCTAAAGTATTGCGAATTGCCTCTAGTTGCAATACAGGTTGAGAGTACATTGTACGTACTACACTCCCTAACAATCTTTGTGGCTCTAACTCCACTTCGTTACCGTAAAAAGTTAGAATATAGTTTAGTTCCAAAGCAATTTGGGGACGTTTTTGTAATTCTCCTGTGGAGCGTCTTCCTGGTAAATCTTGATTGCGCCAATTTACTGGTGCAACTCGATACAGAAAAATATTGACCCCTGTTTCTGGTATTCCTCGCCCCACATTATCAGGGCGAACAGTAGTGACTCGCGCCCCTTCTACATCTATCTGAACTGTATCTTGTAAGATTCTTTGTAAGGTTGCTGTTACCGTAGCAATAGCTAAATAATTACTCATAATTACGAAGGATGGTGGGATACGAGGAATGAATTATGAAGGTAATAGGTAATGGGTAATATTTGTTATCCCTTACTCCTTTTTCCTTCATAATCACTGTTCCAAATCAAAGGTAAACTTAATAGTCTGATTGCGCCCAAAAGCAATAGTATCCCCTGGGTTTAATTGTTGGCGGAAACGACTACCCGGACGAATTGGTGTTTCATTAAGCCATGTTCCATTAGCACTTCCAGCATCTTCAAGGTAATAGACTTCATTTTCGAGATGAATTGCAGCATGAACCCGAGAAATCAAGTCTGCATTAGGAATAGCCGATAGATCCACTTGTATGGGGAATTCTTCGTTTAATCTGCCAATATAAGCCGTTGTTTCTTCTGAGGGTAAGATAAATTTTTCTCCTGTTTCTTGATTAATTAATACGGCTGTGGGTAATTCTGGCAATTCTAGAGTAGTAGGAGGAGAAGCTATTTTTTGGATCGGTGGTTCATCTATTTCTAGGCGAGTAGCAGCACCGATAGGAAGAGAAGTTGAAGATGGTTCAGATTCTTCTGCTTCTGTTGATACTGCTTCTGACTCGGATACGGTATCAAATTGTGATACCGTATCAAATTGGGATACGGTATCAAATTCTGGTTCATCGAATTCTACTTCGCTACTTGATACTTCAGCAGAAGGTTCTTGTGATGGTATTGTTGAGTCTTCTTCAGACGATGATGTATTAGCTGTTAGTTCTTCTCCACATTCATCACAATACAAAGCATCTTCCTGATTTTCATGACCGCACTGACCACAAGTAATTAACATTTTATCACTCCTAGTTTTTTTTAATAAATCTTTACGCAGCTTTCGCTCAAAACTGGCAATCTCTGTCAAAATATTTGATACTGCATTCGATAAAGGTTGAAAAATATTCAAAGTGTAATACAAAATTTTAATCTATTGTTACTATAATATTCACTAATTAGCCTAAATTAGCTATCAATTAGTAATCAAAAGTTAAATTAAGCAACATTTTTTATTAACGAGAATTCGACTCAGTTAAAAACTCAGAAATCCCTAGCTTTCCAGATGTCTAAATTTCCGTTTCATCCTAAAAAAAATCATAAATAGCCTGGGGAAGCTACACTCTAACTAGCAACTCTGAACTCATATTAATTACTGTCTAATTTTTTCAATTTCTTTAACCCATCTCTGTCGTTCATAGTGTTCTAAATCTAAAATATCTTCTCTTTGCCAATGAAAATTATATGCCACATATGCTACCTCTTCATAGAGTTGTGCTGAAGGGTAGCTTATAACTCCCCCGCTAGGGCTAACTCCACTTCTAGTTGCTGTTGGCAATGGGGACATTGTAAAGAAATATGGGCTTCTCGATGTTGGTTGATACGGTTATAAAATTCTCTGAGATAGGCTAAATCTAAAACTGATAAATCCTCTAAAAGTTGAGGGGTAATGTCCGATAAATCTCCTAGACGAGTAATCACTAAACTGAGATAAATTAATACTGCATAAGCAGGATTTTCTTTGACTTTGGGGTGATTTTGTACGGTAATTTCATCTCTAGCTGTAGCTAAACGCATTGTTCCTTCACGAGCTAGAATTTTGCGATCGCCAATACCCCCAACTGCGCCGAGATCGCGGATTAATCCATGAGGTAAAGTAAAGTTAAATTCGGTCATTATTACAAGCTGTTTAATTACTAATGATTTACGACAATTGCTTCTTTACCATTATTACGGTGACTATCTTCTGTAGTTGACAACCCATTAATATGACGATAAAAATGTTGTAAATAATTGAGATCTTCAGCAAAAAAATCTTCGACAATTGAGGGGTTAATTATTTCTAAAGCCCCTAATTTTACGATGACTCTTGCTAAGATAATTATCGTGGCATAAGCAGGATTGCTTTTAACTCTGGGGTCTTTTAAGGGTGCAATTTCATCTCTGGCACGAGACAAACGCATAATACCTTTACGATGAATATTTCCTTCTTCATCAAGATACCCTTTAGGTAAAGTAAATTCAAATTCTGTCTGTAACATTATTAGTTTTAACTATTAAGATTAACTCGTTTAAAAACTTCACAGGCTATCTCTAATTCTTCAATTTCATAGTCGGTACTAGAAGCACTAAGATCCGAAAGACTATAGCTGGTAGCCCAACCATTAAGAAATCGAAATCGGGCTTGAGGTTCGCCTTTTTGATTGTAAATTTGTAGTGAGCCATCCTTTCTTTGTGTTGCCCAATTCCCTTGTTGAGTTTTTTCAAACCATTGCCACAAAGCCAGAGAAGAAATCAGACCCCGACGCAAGACAATATTATTGATTTTGACATTGCCTGGTATCTTTGTCCGCATCACCATTCCCTTTTGGGCTTTCCCCCATTTGTTGGGAGTAACTTCGCAGACTTCGATAACTTCTTGACTACATTTAAAACCTTTACAATCCATAAAAATGCCATCTACAGCTTGATTATTACCATCTAGACTTAGTTCTAGATAGAAGCGAGAGGAAATTAAAATTTCTGGGTGAGCCATGGTGAAGGAGTCAGGGGTTAGGGGAGTTGGGGAGTGGGGGATTGGGGGAGACCCAACTCGTCGCTTCGCGAGTGGGGGAGTTGGGGAGTTGGGGAATAGGCAATAGGGATTGATTGTTATTACTTATTACTTTCTAGCAATAGGTCAGGGGCACCGAAGGAGACTTCACAACAAAGCCGATCTTCTGGCTAATTACCTAGATATATTAAGTCTCCTCCCGGGGGGTCAGGAGCAAGGAGTAATTAAGTTTTTCCTCGTTCCTGATTCGTTTACTGTTATTAGTTAACTCGCTTGATACCTTGGTGAACTAAGGTAATAGTCTCATTTGCCACATCATTAGAACCTGCTTCTAATTTGGGACCTTCGTATTTAGTGGGATAGCAGAAGTCTAGATTCCAACGGGCTTGTTCTGTAGCATTTTGGTCATAAACTACAATGGAGGCAGTTTTGCGCTGTTCAGACCATTTAGATTGTCCCCCATCGTTTCTATTACAGTCTTCGTACCATTGATAAAGGTCTTTATTATTAGTTGCTACTATTTTGACAGTGACGGGACTGAATTTGACTTGAGTAGGAGCAGCTTGGCGGAGGTTAACCGCTTGTTTGCCTGAACCTAAAACTTTATCCCCTCCTGCTGCTGGGGTTTCACTACTCAAGCCACTAACTTCTAGAATCAATTTGTCGGTTATATCGTCAGCTTCAAAGTAAAACCTACAATTTACTAACAATTCGTCTTGTTGTCCGTTTGCCATTGATTTTCCTCCTGGTTATTAGTGATTAATGATTAATGATTAGTGATTATGGTGATAATTACATTACGCGCCGTCGCTACTATTCCATTGAGAAATACGGAAGATGACAAACTCAGCAGGACGAACAGGACAGACTCCGATTTCTACATATAAACGCCCCAACATCATCGTTTCTGGGGTGTTGAGTTCGCTGTCACATTTGACGTAAAAAGCCTGTTCGGGAGATGCGCCAAATAATGCACCTTCGCGCCAAAGTCGTTCGAGGAAGTTAGTAACAACCCTTGACACTCTTGCCCACAAGTCTTCATCGTTGGGTTCAAAGACGACCCATTGTGTACCTAACTCAATAGATTTTTCGATGTAGCTAATTAGGCGACGTACATTGATATAACGCCATTCTGTAATATCTGGTTCAACTAAAGTTCTTGCTCCCCAAATACGAATACCTCGATTGGGAAAGGAACGAATACAGTTAATACCTTTAGGATTTAAAAGTTCTTGTTCACGGAAGTTAGTCTCGTAAGCTAAACCTATGATACCGCGAGGAACTTCGTTAGCAGGGGCTTTATAGACACCTCTGGTTTCATCGGTACGGGACCAAACTCCTATAACGTGACCGCAGGGAGGGATATTAATCGTCTTGCCATCTTTGGGGTTAGTGGTTGTGACCCAAGGGTAGTAGAGGGCTGCAAACATGGAACGCAGTTTAGAATCTTCTAACCACTGGGCTACTTCTTGGGGTTTAACTTTATCGGGGGGAGGGTCTAAGACTACCATTCGATTTGGAGGATTAGGAACATTCCCACTTATCGCTCCTTCACACATACCAATTTGTAAGCCCATAATGTCATGGACTTGATCGAGGCTAATTAATCCCTCTTCATAAACTCTCATAAGATCGGGACAAGCGAGAATGTTGATTTCGTCAATCTCAAACATTCCTTGTACCCCTGTTCGGTCATCCTGACTCCCTTTCATGTCCCTTGTTAAATTTTCGGGGCGAGATGCTACTTGAGGCAAATTTAGTTGAAATGTACCATTTGCTGGTCTGCGAGCTAGGGGTCTTCCTACCTGAGAAATATCCGCTATTTGGAGTATTTGAGACTGTGCCACACGATTAACTACATAGTCTCCTACTTGGGAATTTACTTCCCGATTCATGGTTAAGTTATCAAATCTTTCGAGAATGCGATCGCCGTGCTTAACCAAAATACTGAAAAATTCTCCTGTATCCTCTGGGGTTTCTGCTTCTGTATCAGGTGGTAAGGCTTTAGGTGTGCTATCTTGAATCTCAATAGTGACTGAGGGTAGATTAGCTCTGGGGGTTTTAAACCCTAAACGTAGAGAGGGTCGATTTCTCCCACGGGTGGGAATTTCTAACCCTGTTTGTTCTGGGGTGGGTTGTTTTCCTGGTAAATGAGTCCCAATACTACAAATCCAGCAGCGTCCTCCTCCATTGAGAAAAAAACCATTTACGGCGAAGGGTAAATAGGCGTTAAAGTCGGTAAAGCCATCGGAATTATCTTTCCCAAAATACTTTAGGTACTGACTCCAATTGGTAACTAACATAGGCTTGAAGAGTTCTGCACCGTTGCGGATGTCTTCAGTAAAACCCACAAAGCCAGCTACGTTAGTAGAGACTCCTTCTATGGGACGACTTCCTCGATTAATTTCTTCAACATAAACACCAGGAGCAAAGTAATCTAATCTAGGCATAAGAATTTATCCTTGGATATAAGAAACGACAACAAAATCATTGGTTTTAACTGATTGGCTTTCGGTTGAGTGCAAGCCCCATTGCAAAGAATTAGACTAAGGTTTAAGTCTGGCTGCCACAAAGGGAGTTTGTATAGTGATGTATAAAGCAGGAGGGAAAGAACTACCCCAGGCTTTCTCCCACCTTATGGTATCTGGCACAGAGGTAGCTATTTGTAATGGTAAATCTCCAAATCCCCTTAATTCTGGGGCTAATTTGTCTTGAGCAATTAACTGGTAGGGAATCAATGACTTTAGTACTTCTGATAGCAACTGCCACTGTCCCAATACTGTCCAATCCCAAGGAATAATCACAAAAGATAGATCGTACCAGTCAACAATGTAACCCTCGGTATCTAATTGACGATGATGATCTTGTTCCAGATTATGGTTGCTTTTAGTCAATTTATACAGATATAGGCTTATTGCTGGTCTGACATCTTGTCTTGTTTCAGGATGATTGAGATCGATCTCAACATTCCTAATTAGGGTCGAGTTTTCGACCAGAATCCCTGTTAAAGTCTCAGTAACAGCAGCGATCATCTGAATTCCTATAAATGGAGATGATTTTTTAGGTTCAGCTTACAGGGAGTCTGTGAAGTCTGTCATTAGACTTTGGTCTATGTTAAGTGATTTCTATTTCAAACATTATTTTATGTTCTCTGCCAAATTCTAGGCGATCGCCTGTTTTAAGGGGATAAGGCTGTTGAGGAGTTAGGGTCTTACCATTAAGAATTGTCCCGTTGGTACTGTTATCATCCACAATAGTGAAGCTGTTGCGATTACTATCCCAAGTGAGATAAGCGTGAAAACGGGAAACTCTCTCGGCAAAAGCAAGATGACTAAAATCTATGATAGGGCGATCGCTCTTAATCCCATCCTGACGACCCAAATACATTTTATTTACGGCATCATCATAATCTATAGTAAAAGTCTGACCTGAGTAGGTATGCACTAACTTGAGGCTACTTTTAATGAGTTTGTTAATAGGTTCGACAAAAGTACGACCAGGTGCATTGCTAGGAGGTATTGGTGATATAGGAATAGGCTCTGGTTCTGGTGGAGTATAGTATGGAGGAGTAACCTGAGGACTTGTTGTTTCTGGGTTTAATGGTTCACCACAGTAAGGACAACAATCACCTTCTGGAACTGCCCTTTCAAAATAGTCACATTCGGGATTCATACATTTAACTATCGCCATTTCTATTACTTAACCTATTACCTGTTCCCTTTTTTATCTTTTACAGTCTTTCTCACTTAATTTTAGAGGAATAAGTTTTTTATGGGATAGATGACACTGAAATTCTTGGGTTTTGAAGATTTCTGTGATTTTCTGTCCTAACTCTAAGTTTTGATTTTGGTTGTTATTGAGATAAAGCAAATTTAAGGGAAAGGATAAAGGGTATTGATGATTCTGAAATACAGTTGTGTTGAGTTGATAGTTTTGTTTATCATCTTTGCAACTTAAATCGTCAAATAGATTTACTCCTGTTTTGTCTTGTTTAACCAGCATGGGAAAGAACTCTGAGTCATTTTTTACTACAGCCAAAGGATAAACATTACATTGTTTATAGACTATTTCTTGAAAATCAAAGCCAATTCCTCCTATTTTTGTGCCATCTGCTATATTTCCTTGCTGCCATAACTTTCTAATTTCTTGGAGAATGGAGTAACTTTCTAACTGCTGAATTTTTCCTGATGCAATGGCTTCTGTAAATGCTGTAATATCTTCTTGTTCTTCAAATAGCAATTGCTTAAATAGTTCAAGAGCGGACTTGTCTTGAGGAACAAAAGCTTTAATGGGAATTTTATTAGTAATTGTAGGGGTTATTTCGTCCCAATAACTTACTTTTGCTGTATAAATATCTCGTAACTGCTTGAGAGTTATTTTTTGCTCTAAATACTCTCCTAATTGCTCACAATTTTGACAATCTTCAAAGGGGACATAAACTAATAGCCCATCATAGGCAATTATGTTATTAATAACTTGTTCTTTATTCTCTCTAAAAAATTTGTATTGATACTGATTAGAATCGAGATTCACTAAAGCCAAGTTTATTTGACGAGGATCAATATTATTTATTAATTCTTGCTGATTATTAAATAATTGTTGCTGGAGATTTATCTGGTGTATTTGACTGATAATCTCTGTAAAACTGTTGCTATTATCATTAAGATTGCAAACATTTTTATAAGCATTTTTATAAGTATCATTAATCTTAAAAATATCTTTGAATCTTTTTGATGCTATATTTTTGGGTTTTTCTGACGATACTATGCCGTAATTGAAGTTCCCAGAAGGAACATTTATAACATCTTTGATACAGGATGTTCCTGAAACTGTCTGGATCGGGTTGCCTTTGGGTTTATAGATTAACCACCACCATATTCCCCATCCTAACAATAAAATAATTGCTAAAAAAATCGTCCAAGTAAGCCAATTAAGAGTTTTTTCTGCTGAATCTGATGTTTCTAAAGAAGTTGTGGATGCAGATACTAAATCATTAGATTTTAGCATTAATTGACGCAATTCTCTTCTCGCAGTAGCAGCATCTTCAAAGCGAGAATTTAAACCAAGAAGTCGTAGTAAAAAACTCTTGATCTCAGGGGCAATTCCTCTCCAATTAAACTCATTTCGTGGCTCTAGAGGATAATTAGCTTGGGCTGTGATCTCTTTGGCTGCTAGAAGATACAAACCAATGTTTCCTAATGCTACTAAATCGTCAACAACTCTTTTTGTTGATACTTCCTTTCTCGCAGGATCAAATAGTTCTTCCCAAAAAGATAAATCCCATAAATAAACTAAAAATCCTACTTGGGTTTGACTAATTAGCAGACTATCTAAACTTAGATTACCGTGAACTAATCCCTGTTGAATTTCTCCTGAAGTGAATTTCCATTTCTGAGAGTGTAAAAACTCTAAACTTTGTAATACTTGATCTAATAATTTAATTACTTGGTCTTGAGCCATTCTTCCCTGTTGTGCCAAGTAAGTTTTAAGATTGGGTAAGGCTGCTAAATTACTTGGTATAATCAGATAACAACGGTCTTGATTTTTGTCGCTGATTCCTTCAAAGGGAATAATCAAACGAAAATCAGAAGTGATAGTTTCTGCTACTTGAAAATTGACTACTCTTTCAAAAATTTCTTTTTTTTGCTGTCGGGTTTCTACTTCCTTAAAACAGCGACGAGGTAAAAGGTATTCTTTTATTATTACTGGTTGACCAGTATTTTGTTGCAATGCTCCATAGATACGCCCATTTCCTTGTCTGCCTAAAAAGCGGTTTACTTGATAAGTACCTTTTCTCCCCCTAATTTCTTTGTTTGTGGGTAATTGTGCAGGAAAACCACATTGAGAACAAAATTTTGCTGAGGGTGCTTTTTTAAGGGTTTCTAAAGGGCGATCGCATCCTAAAGGATCGTTACGGTAACATTTCTCATACTGAGGATAGGGATTGGGGAGAGGCTTAAAAGTATAATCATAAGTATCTTCTAAGATATTAATTTGATCAGAATCCGCAGATGAATTACCTTGGGGAATTTCCAGATTTTCTAATTTACGTCTGCCTCGATTTACTAGGGTATTGGCGATCGCTCTTCGTCCTGACTCACTCAGAGGATTAAATCTTAGCAGAGATACAGTTTTTCTAATATTTTGTTGCAGAGGTGCAATGAGATTTTTGAGTTTCATATATTTATACAATCTCTTAAAGCCTGTTCCAACTCTTCAATATTTTGAAATCGGTTTTCAGGAGATTTTGACAAACATTTCAGGACAATATTTTCTATTTTAACTGGGATATTTTGACAACCTGGTTGTTCTCTTAAAGGTTTGGGAGTTTCTCGACGATGAGCAACACTCCAATCTGCGTTGGTAGTATTAGAATCATCTTTTAGATCGTAAGGATTATTCCCACTAAGAATTTCATACAAAACCATTCCTAGGCTATAAATATCAGTCCTTGAGTCTATACTTTTTCCTAGACATTGTTCGGGGGAGGCGTAGCGATAAGTACCAAGAAATGTCCCCTCAACAGTTAATTGTGTATGTTGTTTGCTTTCTTCATCAATCTTTTTGGCAATACCAAAATCAATAATCTTAACTACTTCTCCTAATGTAGCTCCAGATATTAAGAAAATATTATCTGGTTTAAGATCGCGATGAATAATTCCTTTTTTATGAGCTTCTTTCAGTCCATAACAAACTTTCAGCATAATCTTTAAAGCCAGATCCAGAGAAAGAGTTTTGTTTTCATTAAGTAATTTCTGGAGAGTTTGTCCTACAAAATATTCCATTACATAAAAGGGATAACCAGAAAAAGGCGGTTTTTGTGGAGTTAATCCATAGTCAGTAATTTGGATGATATTAGGATGATTTAAAATACATAAATCTTTGACTTCTCCCATAAATCGTTTAATTAAATATTGGTCATTGTTAGAAAAGTAGCTAGTCATGATTTTAATTGCTACTTTCTTGTTAGTAAGTTTTTGATCTAAAGCTATATATACTTTACTCATTCCCCCCTGTCCTAATAGTTGCTGTAATAAATAGCGATCGCCTTCTCCCAGACTTCTTCCAATAAAGGGGTCTTGTCTTATAAAAGAGGGTCGAGAGGTTGTAGGGGTAGCTGGTTCATTTTCCAAGTAGGTGGGTGGGGGTTGGGATGTAGCTGGTTCATTTTCCACATAGGTGGGTGGGGGTTCGGATGTAGCTGGTTCATTTTCCACATAGGTGGGTGGGGGTTCGGATGTAGCTGGTTCATTTCCCACTAGAGTTTGTTGCGCTATAACAGTGGGGGTTGTTACTACAGATCTCCCAACAGATATAATATCCTCCTTCTCTAATTTGGGAGATATAGCCTTAACTGCTATACTGGCGATCGCAAAGCTGAAAAAAGGAGGAATCAAAGGTATCCATCCTTGTTGAGTAAAGAGAAACCAACAACTTACCCATAATACAGCGATCGCAATTCCTTGAGTGCCAACAAATATTGCAACTGGACGTATTCCCAATGCAACTATACTTCCTGCTATTCCCCAAAGTATAATCCATAACCATTCTACAGGTTCAGACCAAGTCCAAATTGGGGATTGTTGATCTAAGACATTACTCAGAAGTTGACTAATTATCCACCCATGAACTAAGACCCCAGGACGCAACCCAAAAGGAGTTTGATGGATATCTTCTTTAGTGGTGTAACCAATCAACACTACTTTGTCTTTAAATTGTTGTGGTGTTACCTGATTATCTAGTACCTTCGTTAAAGATATGATTTCTCCTGGTTGAGTATAAC
>JASJCP010000282.1 GCA_030065935.1 Xenococcaceae cyanobacterium MO_167.B27 | reverse complement strand
CGGGATCAGTTAGTAGAGCCTAATTGCAGTAATGATAATAAATTAAGAATCTGGTCTATTCATGCTGAAAATAGTGGAAGTGAAGAGAATATCGCATTTGTCAAAGATATATCATCATCTGTCAAAAATGTTGATGCGTTACTCGCTTCTCCCAGTTTAGGAACTGGTGTTGATATTCCCAACTATCACTTTGATGCAGTATTTGGTGTATTCCATGCGGTTTCTCAAACAGCGAACGAATGCGGTCAATCCGTACATAGATATCGTCCAAACGTTCCTTTACATATTTGGGTCGCTCCTCGTCCTCCCTTTGGCTATAAAGAAACTAATGCCGAGAAAATCAAAGAACGGATGCTTAATCTCAATGAAATGACCGCCTTTTTGATTCGGATTGACCCAGAAACAGGTAAACGAGGCGCAGAAAAAGATTGGGCGTTAGATGCTTACTGTCAGATTGAAGCTAACCGCAATCGTTCCATTAACAACTTACGATATGATTTACGTTCTCTGTTGACGGAGATGGAATATAACATCATTCCGGTAATAGCAGAAGATAACCCGACGGTTAAAACAGAATTAAAGGAAGCTGGTTTAAGTTTGGATGCTGCTCATGCAGTCGCTGTAGTTAAAGCCAAAGATATTAGTAGCTCAGATTATCTTAACCGACAATCGAAGAACTATCTCCCACCAGAAGAAATTGTGGAATGTGAGAAATATCGTATCCAGCGCGATTATGGAATGCCCGTTACAGAAGAGTTAGTGAAAAAAGATGATGGTGGGCATCTAATTAGTAAACTAATCTCTTTAGAAGCGATTTTAGCCCCATCAGAAGGAGAAATGGTTGATAAGCGTACAGGTAAGAAATATCCTGCACCCCCCGCGATAGTAGCAGAAAGGGATTTAAAAGAACGGGATCATATATCTATGTGTTGGGATTGGCAGAATTACTCTGGAAAATGGTTAGCCCGTCATATTCTGGGGATCCCCAAAATATTAAGCCGACTTTTAGCAGGGGAAGAACTTTGCGCCGATGATCCCGATTTAGTAAAGATGACCGAGATAGCTTTAGCTGCATCTGCTCATCTTAGAGCAATTTTAGGATTTACTATTCCGAAAAACTGTAAGCCAATGTGGTTACTATCGACATTAATTAACCAACTGGGGTTAAAACTGATTTCTCGTCGCAAAGGACGAAAAGGAGAACAGGTGAGATATTACAGTTTGACCGTCGAAGATTTATCGTTTGCTATTGATGTCCTACAACATCGAGAACAGCAGCGCGAAAAGCGCCGACAAAAAGAGCTTGAAAGGAAGGAAAAATCTCTACTACATCAAGCTAAAATGCAAGCTCTCTATGGCATTGACCCGCCAGATTCTTCGGTAGTCACCCCCCCCATAAAAGGGGATATCTATCCTTTAGATGAACCCCTGACTACGGAAAATAACCAAGCTGAAAATGTAGATAATGAGTCTATTGAAGATTCACCCAATACCTTAGATAAGCTCAAACCATGTTTTTCTTTACTAGAGGGAATAATTAATTTAGGTCAAGAGATAATAAAAGAGATGAAAAATATGTTGTTAGTTAGTATTAGAGGACAAAACATTACCAAACTCGTACAACACCAACTTCTTGATTGGTTATTAAAATCTAGGAAACTGATAACCATTTGAATTCTCCTTAAAAACATAAGCATCAACTAAGATGACCAAACGGTGGGACAGATAATCTGTGCTCCTTCATCACTTAAATAGAAGCTGGTAACAGGGTTATTAGATTGTTCGCAGCGCAGAGGCTCGACTTTTTTCTGATAAGGATTCCAAACCGCTACGATATCCCGCTTTTGCTTTTTGCGAATTAGTTGGCAATTAATGTGAACGGTTTGTAACCAGACAATCAAAGCACTGTGTAACTCGGCGGTGACTTCCAGGCGCTCACGCTCATGTAAATCTTTGATTTTACGCTTCAATTCAAGGAAGGTGGCATTCACGCGAGCCAATTCTCGCTCTTTATCTTCTCCCTCTAGATTTCTTTTTTGAATTTTTCCTTTGATTTCCCTGATAATGTCTTGGTAATATTCGGTAATCCGCTTCTCATCTCGTTGCAGTTGCCGTTGAATTTTTTGTCGCCAGGGAATTAATTCTCTCTCAATCAGTTGCTCAGAGTGTTGCGAGCCAATAAGTAATAATTGAGAATAATTAATAGGTGTCTCTTCTTCAATTGATGGAGATTCAATGCGGTCAACCGTCCACAATAAAGCATTACCAAGGTCAACTCCTGTGACCCCTGTAATTCCATTGACCCAAAAAGAAACCATTCCCAAGCGTTTTTCCGAGGCGAAGGCGGTGTAGTTGACATTAAATAGGACATAAGGGGTAATGGCAGGCACAGCATTCTGCACCCGAATCAAGCCATTTAGAGGACATAAGGTCTCAGTTACCAGTTTCTCAAAACCGCTCTTTTTCAGATAACCATCGTATTTAATGCCATAACTTGCCACATAACCACTGTTGGACAATAATCCCTCAAACCGTTCCAGAATATCCGAATTATAGGTCACAAAATAACTGCTGCTATTAGCATTGTCAGCCAATGTGGTAAAAGTGACTAATTCCCCTACCTTTAAAGCTTCGGCGATTTGGGGGGGTAATAAAACTTCCAGACTAGTTGGAGAAGTCCACTCAGCCACTCCATCCTGAAGAGCAACCATCTGGTTAATTGTATTGAGAATAGTATTATCCATTTTGATTACCAATCACGCTTCAAATTCATCACCAAACAACTTTTCATCAAATTCCTGTATTTCCTGATAGCTGTGTTTGGCATCTAACAATTGCTGCCCCAATTCACCAAAAGCTCCATCTAGTTGTTTGGGCTTTTCATGAGCTAACCAAAGGTCAATAACGGTTTCGCTAAAGTCAAATTCATCTCCCATATTGCCCAGAATGGTTTCAATCTCTCCGACCACCAACTCAAACATATTAATTTTATCGTGGAGTATTTTGAGGATATAGGCTTCGATACTGTTAGCGATCGCAAAGTTAAAGATAAATACATCCTGGGTTTGCCCAATACGATGCAGACGACCAATGCGCTGCTCAATTTTCATCGGATTCCAGGGCAGGTCATAATTGACAATGGTATTAGCAAACTGAAGATTTCGTCCTTCTCCCCCCGTTTCTGAAGCTAACATTACTGGAACGGATTCTCTAAAGCTATCAATGGCTGCATCTTTAGCTTTTAACGACATCGAACCGCGAAAACAAGTATGGGGGATATTATGCTTCTCTAAATGTTTAGATAAATAAGACATGGTTGTCTTGTAATTAATAAACACCAAGGTCTTTTGGGTCGATTTTTGGAGTAAATCCACCAATTGTTTGGCTTTTTCAAAGTGAATTATCCCCTTGGCTCGCCTCAGCAGAAAAGCAAGTTCGTCATGGTTAAATCTTTCAAGGAGTCCTTTAAGAGTTTCCGTTAAAGCAATGGGGCTACTCCCCGAACGCATCAGCAAATTATTCCGAGTTAATTTATCAATCCCCCCAGGATGTTGACGCAGATATTGATTAATCGCTTCATATAACTCCAGTTCTTTGGCTTGAGGCTGGACGGTAATTGTCGTAGCAAAACGCTTTGGGAGTTTCACATCCACCACCGAGCGGGTATTTCTCACCATCACTTCCCGCATCAGTTGGCGAAGTTTGGCGGGGTTTTTGGGTACTCGTCCGTTCTTTGAACCAACATACTCTTTTTTAAACTGAGCTTCAGTATTGAGCAGTCCTGGTTTGAGGAGAGTTAAAAGATTAAACAGTTCTACTAGATTGTTCTGGACTGGGGTGGCAGTCAGCATCAGAATAAATCGTTTTTTGATGGCATTGACCAACTTCCAGTTGAGAGTACGGCGGTTTTTCAGGTGGTGGGCTTCATCAACAATCACTAAATCCCAGTCGCGGGCGGTGACGTGCTGAAAATGACTTTTGTGCTTGGCAGTATTAATAGATGCCACGATGCGGTCATTGAGATGCCAGAATTCTTCAGGGCTAGAATCCCTTGAGTCAGTAGTAATGGTAGGGATGGCGAATTTTTCATCTAGTTCCATCTGCCATTGGGATACCAGGGTAGCAGGAGTTAGAACCAACAGGGATTTGATTTGTCCTCTGGCTAAGTATTCTTTACAGATGAGAGCAGCTTCGATGGTTTTGCCCAATCCAACTTCATCCGATAACATAGCTCGACCACCAAATTGTTTGATGACTTTTTTGGCAGTTTCGATTTGATACCAATGTTTGTCGATGTGATGTAGAGCAGGCAGACAAACTAATTGGTCGTAATCAGCGAGAACTTTAAGTTGAAACAGAGACAAACGAGCTTCGTAGTTGGAAAGTTGGCTAATTTGTTCGTTTAACAGAGCTTTTGCTGCTGCACTTTCAACAAATCGGAAGGAGTAGAGGTCTGACATTGGGGGTGGAAAGAGAGTGACCAGTTATCGGTTAAGCTATTATCACTGTTACCACAAAGCGCGAGTATTTTCCTTTTAAATTCAGTATTAGAGTTCTATTCTTTTGTTAAGTAATGATGGGTCTTCTTTGAACCAAGCGTCAAAAAAACCGCCTTAAAGAAGGATATAACCCCATCTTATCAATTAAGGATTTATACCTATTTTATCCCCTCAAACCGATAAGTAAAACTTAATACCCCACTTCTTTGTCACGATGCCATAGGGGTTTGAGCGGGTTAGGCGAATAAAGTTAGGTTTGATAGTGTAAACTTGTTCCTATGAAAGTAAACAAGTTTGGCAGGGCAGCAATATTAACTCCCACACAAATAAATTTACTATTTAACGAGGGATTCACCAAGCCAAGGGATAAAGCATTATTTGGCGTGTGTCTCTACGCACTTCTCACGGATTAATGAAGCTTGTACCCGCTCATCGGGGTGATGTAATTGGTCTAAAAGGCGTGCGAAAAATTCTGGTGATTCGCAGCCACAACACTAAGGGGAAGCGGGAAACTAGAGAAATTCAAGTCCATCCTCAACTGAGAGAATATTTAGAGGTGTATCAGAAAAAGGGTCTATATAGCGACCTGCAAAGCAGATCCCTTCGGGATCGCCCATTACTGTTCCCTGGTCGTCATGGCAGAAATCATATTCATAAAGCTAGTGCTGACAAGATACTCAGAGATGTTTGTCTTAAGTTAGAAATAGAAGGGGTGAGTACTCATAGTTTTAGGCGCACTGCATTAACCCGTATGAGTGATGCTGGTGTTCCGTTGAGACATATTCAAGCTATATCGGGACATAAAACTTTAGCTGCTTTGGAGCGATATCTGGGAGTAACGGAGCAGCAAAAAGA
>JASJCP010000281.1 GCA_030065935.1 Xenococcaceae cyanobacterium MO_167.B27 | reverse complement strand
TAAATTTTTCCAACTCAAATATGCTTCTTTTTCAATCCACTCATATTTCATAAATCTCCAGAGAGTTTCAATCAAATTGAGTTGTGGAGAATAAGTGGGCAACCAAAATATTTCCAATTTTTTTTGTTTCCATTCTGCTATTTTTTTCTTAAAAGCTTTGCTAGTATGAATAGGAGCATTATCTATAACTACTACGGTTAATTTATTAATTTTTTTGACATAGTTATCTAAAAATTTAATGACTATCTCACTTGTTATTTTGGTTTCAAAAATATAAGACTCTAAATCATTATTTTTATTTAATAAACCAATGACATTTAGCCGTTTACTTTTATTGCTTTTAAATCCTTCCACTGATGATTTATCTTGCCAACCATAAGGGACATAAGGAGTTAAACAAAACCCGCTTTCATCCAAATATCTTAAATCTAAAAAGCCCAAATCTGATAGTTTTTTCAATCCTTTAAGAAGTTGTTTTTTATTCTCATACACTTCTGGGTCTGGTTGAGAAGCCACTACATTTCTAATTCTTTTCCATTTCATACCCAGACATTTGACGACTCTTTTAATTGTATCTAGACTTGCTACAATACCCCATTCTTTTTTAATTTTTTCTTGAACTATTGTTAGTTTTTTGGGGGTTTCTTTGACCCAAGTTTTTATTATTTCTTGTTGTCGGGTATCAAACAGCTTTTTCCGACCTCGCCCCTCTCGATTATATAATCCAACTAACCCTGACGATTCCCAATTATTTAGCCAATTATAAATTGTGTTACGACTTACTCCAAATATTGCCATCAATTCTGATATTTTATATCTTTCATGAGGATGCAGAATACAATGACTTCTCTGTCTTACTTGATAATATTTACTCTGTTTATAAATTCTCTTTAAGAGTTTAATTGTATCTTTTGTTAAACCTTTGATATATCTCATTTTAAATTTATGTTCCCTGCACTTATCAGCAGAGCGGTGCCGAAGGCAACAGCTTCGCTGGTCGCCTACCTAATGCTGCGCGATGCCGAAGGCAACCGCAAAGCGGGTCGCTCTGCTGATAATCATCTAAAACTTTATCAAAAAATATACATTTAATTTTGCTTAAGTACTTAACTGTATGAGTTACGGTTACAGTTATGCTCAAAAAAAAACTTTAACTTCCAACTTGGTTGAAATTAAGCACGGCTTGTCGGGAAACATCTTGCAGCGTTTTGTCCGCAAGCTGCTGTTCCATTGCCTTTTGAGCAGCGTCGAATACCTGCTGTAAATCTACTTTAACTCTTTTCGCTAGTGGACAACTGGGATGAGGTGTGTGCATTTGGAAAATTTCCTTTTGCTCAACCGCTTTATAGATGTCCAAGAGCGAGAGTTTTTTGGGGTCAATCTCCAATCTAGCTCCTCCCCGACTGCCAGCAAGTGAACTGACAAACCTTGCTTTGACTAGCATCCCCAGAATCTTCCTGACTGCCACAGGGTTAGTGGCAACGCTTTTGGCGATCGCATCTGAACTGACATATTCTCCTTGGTTAGCGGATAAAAACGTCAGAATGTGAACTGCAACAGCAAATCGGGTGCTTTTAGTCATAAAGTTAATTTGTAACTGTAACTATATCATATACATTATCTTTTTTTTGTCTAGGAGCTAAAATTTTTTCAACCGCCACTAATTTTAGCTTTGTAACCTAGGTTAGTTAATATCTCCAGTAGCTTTTGTTTATGTTCTCCTTGAATTTCAAGAGTATTATCTTTAACAGTACCGCCACTCCCACACTTAGCTTTTAGGGTTTTTAACAGTTTGGCTAGAGTTTCCTGATTGTGTTGCAATCCTGTAATTACAGTTACTGTTTTACCCTTGCGCCCAGATCGGGTAGCTTGAATTCTGATATTTTGCTGTTGGGGTGGTAAATCTGGTACTCCTCTGGTTAAAGCTTCAGCATTACTCTCTGTACCAAATTCTTGATAAGCAATTCGATTTTTCTTAGGTTTAGCAGCCATATTCGAGTTAATTAAATTTCCCTATAATCTTATAAACTTTTTTCAGAGAATATTTTAAATCAAGGAATTTTAGATTAAGATGCACTTTAAACCACCCATGACCATGATGGATTTCTTTGCTAAAAGTGAAGGAATCTGGTTTATTGAACGCAATGTACATCATTTTGATGTGGTAGCTAATGAGTCGGGGGATTCTAACCTGATTGTGGATATAATTCCTCCAGATAGTCCCAAAGTTGAGGAAGTCTGCGCTTTACAAGATATTGACCCCAAAATGGCGCAAGGAGGCGCAAGTTTTCGTTGGATGGCGACAACTGATGAAAAAGAACCTAATGCTAATTATGCAGCAATTTTAATTGATATTCCTGATGATGAAACAGGTATTACTGGTAAATTAATCCGTAATAAGGGTTATGTAGAAGGAATACCCGTTATTGGTCGCTATTGGTTTGGTAAAGATGGTATCCTCACGATTAATACTGATTACGACAATAATCAGGGACAAGAAAGAGCTTGGTTTGTGACTGATGACTTTCGAGTTAGAGTTAGTACCACTAGAATGATGAATGGTGTTAACTTAACTGCTTACTGTTCCGAACGCCGTTGTGTTTCTCCAGAAAAACTCGAAGCTATGTTAGCAAAACACAATGGTAGATAAGTTAAAGAGATTTATCTAACAGGTCTAATATTACGGATTGTTGCTTTGTTTTTCAGAAATGAGACTGTACTAGGATAAATTCTTTATGCTCACCTTAAGGTTTACTATCTATAGTTATAATCTATGTTTCAGCCTTTTAAAGAGTATTTAGAAGAACAAATATTTAATCGTTTTGATTTGCAAAGCCGTCCTATTCCCGCAGGTTTAGAATCTAATATTAGCGATCGCGGAAAAAATCGCGCTACAATCCAAAGTTGGTGTTATCAATGTCCTGAATTGCGGAAGATTCGTTACACCTACATTGACGCAGGAGAAACGGCTCAAGTCTTTAATAGTGTGATGTATCCTAGCCATAACTATGATATTCCTTTGCTAGGTATTGATTTTCTCTCCTTTGGCAAAAAGAAAATTTTAGTAGTATTAGATTTTCAACCCCTATTCCGCGATCGCTTTTACCAAGAAAAGTATATCGAACCGATGGGAGAAATTAGGGATAAATACAACGAGTTAGCACAAAACCTAGAAATGAAATTCTATGATGCTAACCAATATTTCTCCAAATACTTACTCTTTGCTAAAACCGATGCAGATACCGTAGTGAATCGCTTATTTCCTGCTTATCAAGAGTACATCCAGCTATATTGGGAAACTCTAGAAAATGCCCAACCTTTAACTAATCCTGATGATATTCAGCGCATAGTCAAAGCTCAACAAGACTACGACCAATATAGTGCAGAGCGCGACCCTGCTCATGGTCTATTTAGTAGCTATTTTGGCTCAGAATGGTCAGAAAAATTCTTGTATGAATTCCTCTTTGAATCCGCATCACCCCTTGCTGTAGCTAATACCAGATAAGTGAGGTAGCAAGCTCTTTGATTGAACATTTACCGCATATTTTTGGTATTGAATTCGATAAATCTTGCTATCTGTGTCTTTCAGCAAGAAGAAGCTAATAAATGATGAATTATGACACTATATCAACCCTTTTTAGATTACGCGATCGCAACTTTAGAAGAGCGGTTAGACTTAGAACCCTATCCCATCCCAGAAGGGTTTGAGCGCAAAGAAGAAGTGACAGGGAAAGGAAAAAGACAAGAAACCGTCTTAACCACTAGTTACGCTTCTAAAACCGCCAAACTGAGGCAAATTCGAGCAGCCCATGTCCAAGGAGGAAAATCCCTACAAGTACTTAATTTTGTAATTTTTCCTGAGCCTAATTACGACTTACCCTTCTTTGGTGGAGATTTAGTCACTCTACCAGGAGGACATCTGATCGCAATAGATATGCAGCCCTTATTTCAAGACGCTAAATATCAAGAAAAATACACCAAGCCCATATTACCCATTTTTACCAAACATCAAGAACATCTAGAATGGGGTGGTGACTTCCCTGAAGAAGCCCAACAATTTTTCTCTCCTGCTTTCTTATGGACTCGTCCTCAAGCAACAGAAACAGTAGAAACTAAGGTATTTGAAGCATTTAAAGACTATTTACAAGCTTACTTAGACTTTGTCGAACAAGCTGAACCTGTTACCGACAAACAACAGTTAGAAACCATTTTACAGGCACAAAGACGTTACATAGATTATCGCGCTACCAAAGACCCAGCTAGAGGAATGTTTACCCGCTTGTATGGTTCAGAATGGACAGAAGAGTACATTCACGGTTTCTTATTTGATCTAGAAAGAAAACTTCCCCAGTTAACTGCAATTTCCTAGTAGATAAAGCACCACCTCTTGTCATCGAAAACCCTGCTTCTCCTCAATCGTAGGTAGGGTCGTTTCAAAATGGGAGCTTGTTAAAGATTTTGGATGATAGGAAGATAGGGGAGTGGAGAAATGGGGAAATAAAACATAATTTGCTTAAAAATAAGCCCCGATAAGTTTTTAAAACTTACTTATTTTTCTGGTAAGCTCAACTGAAATGACCGCGAGACCCGCTTCCGGCTAGGAAGCCTCTCTAATCGCGGTGTTGACTAACAATTCGTTGAGCGACAAATTTATTTATAGTTCTATAAATTTTGCTCATATATCGAGTATTTGCCGAAAATACCCCCTATTTCCCTATCTCCCTATTTCCCCACCTGTCTCATACTAGAATGAAACAGCCCTACTCAATAGTAGGGACTTTTGTCTAACAAGAATCTCGCGCCTCATATCGTTTCTCAAAAGTAATAAGAGACACAAACGGAAGTAATTTAGTTCAAGGCGCTCGCAACGGTTTAACTGGTTTTAGTGATGATTTAATGTATGGTCGCTCTGGAAACGATACAGTTAACGGTGGTCTTGGCAATGACAAAATTTTCGGTGAAAACGGTGAAGATATCCTGAGCGGTGGTCAAGGGGATGACCTGATAGTGGGTGACGCTGACTTAACAGGTGCTAACTTAGACTCCTCAGTAGAAGATTATCTTATTGGCGGCGGTCAGGGTCAAGATCAGCTTTACATAATGGGGGATGACTTTGCTGTGGGAGGTGGTTCAAATAGCTTTGACAGTGATTTTATCTTTCTTCTGGATGAAGACCCTCAGTTTACTGACGGGATGAAATCCAGTCAAGATGAGCGCGGTAAGGGTTCAAAGCTTTGTAGTACAATACTAAAAGCGGTAAAGCGCAGTAAATAATTGGGG
>JASJCP010000108.1 GCA_030065935.1 Xenococcaceae cyanobacterium MO_167.B27 | reverse complement strand
CGCACCAATACAGTCGGCGGTAGGGCATATCGTGGTCTTTAACATAAAATGCTTGCAGAGACGGTCTGGCGGGGGTGCATTTTAGGGTGTATCTAGTTAAGAGTCGATGAGTCAAGAATCATGCGTTAAATCGGAGATTTTAACGCATGAGTGTCAATAAGCTACGTCTAAGCTTACTTGGAAGGAGTCCAAGCAGCAGGTTTACTCTCAATTACCCTACCAACACTGACAAAAGATATACCTTGTTGGGAAGTAGTGCTAACCATCACAGCTTCCACAATAGGTTCATAAACTTCTGTTTCTGCAACCCACTCCACAATAAAGTTAGCACCTGAGCCACCCGTCCGATCATCTTGGTCAATTATAAAATCAGTTGTAGCTAGTGGAGCCATCCGCAAGGGATTTTCTAAATGTTCTCTAACTAATTTACCATCCGAATTGTAGTACTTCACGGAAGTAATGATAATAGGATTTTGTGGGTCGGTGTTGCGCACGCTCAGGGTGGCAGCTAAGGGAAAAGTTCTATTCTGAAAGTGATGAATTTCAGAATAGACGGGAACGTAGATAGTTTGACCCATAGCAATTTTCAAAGTTTCATCTAATGTTATTTCCTGAGACGAAACCTGAGAAGAAGTAACTAAATTCGTCTGGTTTGAGGGGATTTGACCCGTTTGGGGTGACATACACCCGACCAGAAAAACCAGATAAATTCCTAAACAAGAGGACAATAATTTCATGTTTACTAATAATAATTCCTACATCTTAACTTTTTTGATAAAATTTTCATAATTTTAAAATTTCGGACTTCAAACTACTCACTGTATATCGCTTTAGAAAAATCAGTATTGGTTTTTAATATTAGTAAATATCGGAGAGTGACATAAAGAGGGTTAATAACAACGGTTGGTAATGTTCAACCTGGAATGACTTATTTTAATTCTTCAATGACTCGACCAGAAGTTGTAAACGTATATCCTTGTGTTCCCGAAGCAGTAAGCATGACAGCCTCAACAACTGGATCGCTAACAGGTTTTTCGGATACCCACTCCACGATAAAATTCGCCCCCGTTCCCCCACTGTCATCTCGTCGGGTGATGCCAAATTGTGTAGTTGCCAGAGGAGATACAATGGAATGGTTGCCTTCAAGACACTTTTTGACTAACTTGCCACTGGTGTTAAAATAAAGCACTTTTGTAATTCGGATTTCGTCAGTTTCAGAGGTATTGTGAATGCTGAGTGTACCAGCTAAATCAAGACGACCGAAACCTTCTGGTTGATAAATTTGGGAATAGAATGGAACAAAAATTTTTTGTCTCCTAACGATATTAGAAGGATTTAAGGTTTCTGAGGGAACTAAGGTAACCCCTTCATTTTGATCAGGGGAATATTGGGGGCAATTATCAGTGATGGTTGATGGGGATTTTTGGGCAGTATTTTGACCATTGAGGTATTGACATCCAGTGAGTCCCAAAATAGCGATTACTAGATAAATGGTTGAACGCAAATTCCTAAAGATATCTTGCATAGGGTTCTCGATTAAGCTAAACGAACGTGAGTTCAGGATAAGAACTGTTGCTAAGTTGAAGAAATGCAAGCAGCCTCTGCCGTTGCACAGATGAATATCTGGCAAAATTTATCTACTTCTGGCGGATTACTCTATGCAACAACCACAGGGTTATAATAACACCGACCAGTCCAGCAGCAATGCTGCTGATCATTGCCAACAGTCCAATCAGATCTAACGGCACAATTACCTGAACGGCTGAATCTAGCACAGTAGTTTGCTCTTCTCGCGATCTCTGTGATCGATGTCTATCAAGAGGTTTATCCAACAGAGCGCTCGCGACTTTTATCTATAAGATTTTACCGTTGTTATTTGACCCAAAAGCTATTTGGTAGTCTCTGCAAACTGATTTAGTTGCATAAATTAACCGCTTTTAGAAACAGGAGCAACAATTAAAATTTGATATAAATGCAAATTTTGCATATTTCTAAAGCGATTATCGTTGATTGCTGGTATTGCTTAAATAGAATTGACAGACTAATACTAAGTAGGTTCGACAATAGGATTTGATTTGCGTTTAGGCAGTAACCGAATAAATTTCAGAGTTTTAGAGGTAATCGAAGGAATAAACTCTGGTTTTAGAAGTCGCTCATCATAGACACTCATTCGTTTAGCGTTTTCTTGCAAACAGGTTTCGAGAAATCCTTCCAAGGTTAAATTCAGGGTCATTGATTTAGCTCCTGTGGCTGTAAAACCTTTTTTACTTTTCTTTGGCTGCTTTTTATTACTTGTGGTAAAGTTCCCTAAACGTCTCTCTAGGGCTTTGCTATACTGCCAAAGAGAGTTTACAGCTCTAAAAGTTCTTTTCCCTTCAATTACTAGTTTATAAGCCATCCAGTTAACGAAAAATACCATATGGCGCGCTTCTTCATCCAATACTGGATCAAAGATCGTAAAAAAAGCTTCGGGCATCAACTGAGCCTGGCGGACAATGCCGAATAAACCAAAGGCAAAAAAAGAGTCAAAACATTCTCCATAGCCAAAGTTGATAAAGGCTGGCTCAATATTCTGATCAATGGTATGTTCTGGACGAGATGGCACCTCAAGGTCGTAATGTTGAATTAAAAATTCAATTAAGCGAGCATGGCGTGATTCTTCTCTACCTTGTAGAGCAATAGCTTCAAGCAGCAGAGAGTCTTCTACTGTAGCAGCAAAAGCAGCAAGCATATCTCCAGCACGACGCTCAGTGTAGAGGGCTTCGTCCCAAAATGGAATATTCTGAAGCAGTTGCCGAGTCTTGCTATCTAAGGTGGGCCAAGGTAAATTTTCTGGTTCGTACAAGCGATGGCTGTTGAGAAAGCTGTGGCAAAACAGTTGCTTATGAGCTTCGGAGCCAATTTCCATATCCATCTCCTCTCCCATCATCTAAAAATCACAATATAGCAGGGTATCCAACTTTCTTGTATTTTACGGTGATCGCCAAAATCTCAGAAAAACTTAATTAGCATTTAAGATTAATAGCCATCGCCTACACTGCGGGTTGTTTAGTAGGATTAAAAATTAGAAATACTGGTCATCAAGAGTATATTAATCGCCTCAAACTTGAAGGGAAAAATCGCCCCAGGCACAGTTATTTCTGGACTGGATTATATAGTAATACATAAGTATTTTATATGGATATATGCTGGGGGTGGGTCGAAAAATTAATGCGCTCCTGCTCTCAATAAGCTGCCATTTTATCAAAAAGGTTTAAGAGCGATGAAACGCATACAGAGTATAGTAAGCGCGGGGTTGTCCCTCCTTCAGTAAAGAAGTTCGAAGTCTATTACGCTAGTTTCATCAATAGTAAGATACTCAGATCAGCCGGAGTGAGTGAAGCGAAGGCAGCAATTATTACTATCAGTGACCCCGATGTTTGTAACGAAGTGTTGGCAACAATTCGAGAAATTAATCCTAACTTACCAGTTAGTTGTCGCGCGCGAGATCTAGAACACAGTTCCCAGCTACAGGAACTTGGAGAGACAGAAATTGTCCTAGAAACTCTAGAAGCAAGTTTACAACTCGGTCGAACTGCTCTTGATTATGCAACTACCCAACTGGATGAGATTGAGAAGATCGCGTAGAATCTTTTCGGGAGGATGATTACGCTTTAGCTCTTCAGTAAGATAACTGCATGGTAAGAAGAAAGAAGAAGGAGCAAGAAGCTAATCGCGAAGCGGTTTTAAACGCAGTATTTCAGCAAACTTTAAGGATTGAAGCTGTATTAACTGTTCTTGAACTTCCTTAAACAACTCCAGTAGTTCACTAAAAGTTCGGTTGAAAATTTCTAGTCCTAATGGTTTTCCTCTCTCACCACCCACAATTAGCTGATTATCTAATATTCTCGTAATCAAAAGGGTGCTGCCCAGATTAGGGTGAACTAAATCGCAAAATAATTCATACAAATGGATAATTGATCGATCTTCCCGACCCCACTTTTCCAGACAAGTCAAAATATTAACTTGAGCTGGTTTAACCACTGATTCAGGTTTTAATCCTTCAATTTTCTGAAAATAATCGGCTAAAAAAGTATTCCAATCAAATCGGCGTCCAGCTAAATGTTTGTCTAGCCACTGAATTAGTTCTTCAATTTCAGATTCAGTTACTATGCCATCAGCAACAACTTCTTGAGCCAACGGTAACATTTTACTGGTGACATAGTAGCGGAGAACAGCAGTATGTTCGATGATGGCCCGTCCAATTAATCCATAGAGTAAGTAATTTTCTTCATTCAGAACTTGAATTAAATATTGAGAAAAAACTGAATATTTTTTGAAATAAACTATTGACAAAGTATCTAAGTAATGATCCAACAACTCCTGTAAATTTTCTGGAGGTTGCCAAATTACTTCCTCTGGACTCCTAGCAGCCAAGCTCAGAGAAAGCTCTTCAAACTGCCCTAATAGTGGAGTAATTTGGTTTCCCACTTGCTGGCGGAACTTTTGGGAAAATTTTGGAGAAGAGTTTTCTGGTTTCAACAGGCTAAATTCTTTGGTCACTTTTGACTATATTACCGTGTACTGAGGGTTTGGTTTTTCTTTCAACTACATAAGGCAATTTTAGATTAACTATTACAGAGATACCTCGTATCCTCAACAAAAGCTTCAGTTGATTGATCCTAGCATTCGTCCCCTATGACCAGCCGGTGTGTGGACATACAAAATATCAGGATTGACCTTTTCCTTAGCTTTAGGAGGTAAGGAAATCTCGTATTTGACCGGTTGCTGGTGGTCAGACAGAAAGAATTGGGGATTGTAGACGCTGTTAAACTTCCAAAGCATCTTGACGAAGTTGGTCTGTCCCCGTAGCAAATGTCCAGCAGCAATTTTCACAGTAGATTTGAGGGCATTGCACCCCAGATGTTTTTGATTCAAAACCTGCTGAGTTTTGACCAGTTCTTCATAAAATTCGGCTAGGGGAAGTTTGGTGGGAAGAACTGCGTGTTGGATGTCAAACAAGCGATAGTCGCGGGTAGTGAGTTGGCGGGATTCAGTCTGCCATATTTCTGTCCCTGGATAGGGAGTTGTTACGCTAATATTGACTATTTCGGGAATTTCTAGACAAAATTGGCGAATTGTCTCAAATCGCTCCTTCCCCCAGTCGGGATCAGCGATAATATTGATAGCTACGTTAATTCCCAGTGCTCTGGCACATTCCAAAGCTTCAAAATTCTTGGAGAGGTTCACTCGTTTGCGAAATTTCTTTAGTCCCTCCTCGTCGATTGCTTCTAATCCCAAAAACATATACTTGAGTCCGAGGGTTTTCCAGAATTTGAAGACTTCTTGGTTACGCAGCAGGACATCACCTCGGGTTTCGAGATAGTAACTCTTCTTGATGCCTTTTTTAGCAATAGCTTCTCCAATTTCTAATCCGTGCCTCGCCTGGACAAAAGCTACGTCATCTACGATAAAAACCCCCGGTTCTCGAATTTCTTGCAGTTCTTCTACTATGGACTCAGGAGATTTCACTCGGTAGCTACGTCCGTAAAAAGTCCAAGCACTACAGAAGGAACAATTCCAGGGACACCCTCGACTGAATTCAATGGAAGCGCAGGGGTCTAGTACGCCTATGAAATATCGTTGGCGGTGCCGTAGCAAGTGACGGGCTGGTTTCAAGTCGTCTAGATTTTGGACGAAGATACAAGGTGGTCCTTGTCCATCTAGGGTAACAGTTCCAGGGATTTGAAGGATATTTTGGCGGTCTTTCTCAACTACTGCTAACAATTGAGCGATAGTCGCTTCTCCTTCACCTTTGAGGACACAGTCAATGCCACCTGCCCCATGTTGGAGGAATTCGTGGGCAATAAATGAGACACTGTGTCCTCCTACGAAAATAAAACTCTTGGGTAATTTTTCCTTTGTTGCTTTGGCTAAATCAATTATTTCTGGTACGTTAGCTAGGTAATTACATGAGAAAGCTACCACCTCTGGTTGCCATTGGTGCAGAAGTTGAAAGTAATTTTGATGGTTTTCCACTTGGAGGTCAATAATTTTTACTTCATGACCTGCTTGCACAGCACCCTCTGCAACTAATTCCAGTCCCAGAGGTTCGAGCCGAAGAAAAATCTTAGAATACATCAGGGGACTGGGATGAACTGCTAAAAATTTCATGGCATAGTTTCCTCAAATCCTGTACTTCCTTAAATCTATCTCAAATTTTTCCGCCCAGAACGATGAACTCTGGTGACTTACCCGACGAAAAGCCTATCGGCAGAACGCGGGCTTCTCCAAAATTTTGAGAGTATATAAATTTTCTAACAATTCTTCTACTACTGGTTCACAAGCTATAGCGATACAAAAACGGAGTATTCACATCAGCAATGAATACTCCCAAGATGAGAGAGGTTTAATTAAGAACAATGATTTGTCAGTCAGGATACTTTAATTAGTCAATAACCAAAATTCATAAGTCCTATGTAGAAGTATTAATTTAAAGCTGTGTTAAGACTTTTTACAACCTACAAACCCACCCATTGAAATCAAAGTCAATAGTCCCAAAATCAAGCTAGGCTCAGGAACAGATTGGGTTTGACTAGGGACAATAGTAACAAACCGAGGTCCATAATTGCCTGCCCCAAGATCTGCAACGGGGTCAATTAAGACCGTAGGGTTAGAGCCATCAATTTCTGCTTTATATATTGCATCTTCTGAACCTGACAAATCGTAATTGGTCCAGAAAAGAGAACTACCATCAGTGGCGATGCCAACAGGATTATAATCCCCAATACCAAAGACTGTATCTAGATCGATTAAAACTTCAGCATTAGAACCATCAATTCCTACACGATAAATAGCATCAGTAAAGCCATCTGTCCAGAAAAGGGAACTACCATCAGTGGCGATGTTAAAAGCATTATACTCTTGAGTACCAAAAACTGTGTCTAGATCGACTAAAACTTCAAGATTAGAGCCATCAATACCAGCCCGATAGATTTTATCTTGACTAATATCTGTCCAGAAAAGAGAATTTCCATCAGTTGTAATCCCTTCAAGTATATAATCCCCTGCCCCAATATCTGTGAGAGGGTCAATTAATACCGTAGGGTTAGAGCCGTCAATACCAGCTTGATAGATTTTATCTTGACTAACATCTGTCCAGAAAAGAGAATTTCCATCAGTTGTAATCCCAAAAGAAGTATAGCTTCCTGTTCCAATATCATTAGCAAAGTCCACTAGAATAGAGGGGTTAGAACCATCAATTCCTGAGCTATAGATGCGATCCTCAGAGTTGTCAATCCAGAATAGAGAACTCCCATCATTTGTTATGGCATCAGTTGTAACTCCAGCCGATGGACTATTAGTAATATCAATTAAAGTAGAGGGATTAGAACCATTAGTATCATTTTGATAGATTTTATTTTGAAGCGTATCTGTCCAGATAAGGGTTTGAGATTTGGCTGGAGAGGATACTAACAACATTGTTACAGCAGTGAATGTTGTTCCTAAAGCATATTTTGTTAAACTTTTTATAATCATAATTTCTTCCTTAATTCAACAAAAATAATTTATTTAAAATCTATTTATCTTGGTTATTGCTTCCATAATTATCATCGTCAACAAACCGATTAATTTCAAGAGCAAATATACTGAAAACAGAAAAATATAAAAAATAAAAAAAATCCTATATTATCGATCATGGATTTTCCCTGAACCTCAAAAGACTTAACTTGTATCAGGGTATGGTTTTTCAGGGGAATAAGGGTTTTGATTTTCTTATTGCTCAGAATACATTTTTGGAAAATTAAATTATTTAAACTTCACTAAAAGTTTAAGTCACCTTTTGATGATAATGAAAATTTTACAGAAACAATAATATTCCCTAAGTAAATTTTTTAAGAATAATCCCTCTTTTGTGACTATGGGATAAAAAAATAAAAATAAAACCTTGAAAAGATTGTTTGATAAACTTTTAGGGATTTTTTCTATTATTTATTGGTTTTTTGCGATCGCTAAATCTGGAAAAATCGATAAATCTTAATGGGAAGAAGCATGACCAAAAACTAAGAAAGATGAAAATGACTATAGCGATAAAAAAAAGGAGTATTCACATCAGCAATGAATACTCCTTTTTCTTGGTTGCAATTGAAGGAATTAAAGATCAAGTTGAAGGCAAAGCTAAAGAAGATATTGGGACTGTTAAACGGAATGTCGGAAAAGTAACAGGACAAATTGAAGGTACAGCCGAACAACTGCAAGGAAAAGCTCAACAAAGTATTGGAGAGACTAAAAATAAATTAGATAATGCACAAGATAATTTAGAAGATACTTCTGAAAATGTCTTAGATTCAGGCTAAGAATTAATATTAGCTTGTAACCCTTCTTGGCTTATCTGGCTCATAGTTGATTAGCCAATCTCCCGAGTATCCCCGTCCACCTCAACAGATAAATTAAATGCAAGAGTACTTATTATCTTCCTGCGGAGTATTTTAACTGATAGCTAAGGCTGAGTAATTTTAGCCACATCCCAGGATATTTCTTTTCCATCCAAGATTGAGATTCTTTTAACCAACCAGGAAACCAGCTACTAAGTAAGGACTTTCTTACTGCATCCACAGTGAAAGCCCAATACGAACCTAACCACTTTAACAAATCTTGACTTCCTGCCATTTCCCAAATCCACCATAATAAAGCAGGATTTTTCCGCGCAGCAATTAAAGCGAGTCTGGTGAATGTCCACCAGTCAGTGCGATCTTTAATAAAAGTATCTGCTACTTCTTTAGGTTGTGCTTCTAGTAAGCCAAAGAAGGTATTTAACATGGAGTTAATGCGCTGGGGTGGTAATACCTTGTGAGTAGGTACCATCATTCCTTTAGAAAAAAGCCAAGTAACTGAGATATTGCTTTGATAGGCGCGAATTTGATTGAGATTTTCTAATGTTAGTAAGTTGTGTTTAAGTGCTGTATCTAGTAGGGTGGTGAGACGGTCTAAGTTTCTTACTAGAGAGCCAAAACCAGTAAAAATTAGGGGAGATTGTAAAGATGCTGCATCCCCAATAGCAAGTATACGGTCAAATGCGACAGTGCGATCGCTGCTACTGGTGCTAAAATGTCCTGGTATATAACCAAAGGTAGCTTTTTTCCAGACCAACTCATCCATGTTGCAACGGCGGTATTCTGGCAAGATGGTAAAGAAGTCTTCATACATCTCTAGTAATGAGCCAGGGTTTTCTGGATGCACTTGATGGTAATGGAAGAGATAAAAAGTTAATTCTCCATTTCCTGCGGGGAATAATTCCCAAATTAACTGTCTTCCTCTGGATATATCTCCGTGAGAGTTTAGCACATCTCCATATTGCTCATCCCAGACTGCTGGTGCAAAACCTTTTTCAATTACTGCGCCTACAGTAGGACAAACACTATTAAAAGCTTTTCCGCCATTAAGTTGCCATGCTATAGGGGAAGCTGTACCCATCGCATCTATTAACAGTCTTCCTGTTGCTTGTTGGGCTTCTTTACTAGCTAGATTAACAAGTTGTACTTTTACTTGATTTTTAGATATATCAGCACGGATAAACTCTGTTTCGTCCCAAATTTCGCCCCCTGCTTCTAGTAGCTTATTCCCACAGAATTTTAGTAGCTTTTCTGCATCAATAGCAATATTTAAAACTTTGGGCGTGTGCAATACTGGTGCTTTAAGATGGTCGGGGTTGTAAGCATCAAAGAATTTATTAAACCCGTCTTTATATTCTGCTGCTATGACGGTTTCAAAATCTTCGGGAGTAAATAAGCCTAGATTAATTAAACTCTGGAATTCATCACGGGAAATATTCCATTCCCGATTCATTCTACCAAAGGGTAATCTCTCTATTAATAAGACACGATAGCCTTTTTCTGCCATCACCGCAGCATGAATTACTCCTAATGCACCCCCAACATAGATTAGATCGTATTCTGGGTTGTCGGGATTAGAATCAGTATTACTGTCTCTAAAAATTACTTCTTTCGGTTGTTGAGGTTTTCGCACACTTTCGCGCCAGCGTTTTTCCCACCAATAAACTCGATTGAGGTCGTATTCTCCGTTGGGGAATTTCTGAAAATATTTTACTGTCTGGGGATAGTATTCTGCTAGGGCTTCAAAGATGGATTGATGGGATAAGTCTATTTCAGGAGGTTGGGGATATTGAGGAGGAAAAGCCTGACGAATATCTTGGACTAATTGTTTTTTTATCCTAGGTATATTATATTTTGGAGCAGCGTTCTTAGAGTCCCACAGAAACATCTTGAGATAAGTCGTCCTCTGCACTGTCCAAACGAATATAGATAACTCCCCGTCCGATGGAGGAGAAGATTGTAAGCGGATTCCGTCAGGAGTGGCTATCTTGGTTTGTATTTGAGGTTGCCAAGTTTCTTGTAACCAAGTGCGAACAGCGTCAATATCTGGGGTAGGAACTTCAATATAAAGGATTTCTCGCATTCTAAAATATGAATTTAATCTAAAAAAAACAGGGTTTGGGGTGAAATCGAAACAACAATTAGAGATTGTATTTGCTAAGGAATGTTAATTTTACATCACTTTTATTTTTTATTGAGATATTGAAAGACATACATTTAAATAATATATTCGGAGAGAAGTAAGTCATGGATGATTCAATACCAGCTTCAACAGAAGAAATTTTGGCTCTGGGGGAAAACTCCATTAGTGAAGATATTATTGCCTTAGCGATCGCTGCTGTGGTCAAGATAGCTCACCGACAAGGTCAATCCCTAGAGGAAATACAAGAACAAGTATTGCACGATGACAGTATCCTAGATTTGGTACAGCGTCGCTGGCTAAAAGATTTGGTTGCTAAAGCTTGGGAATTACTATCTTAAATTGCAATCAGCAACTTACAAGATTAACAGCTAATAAACTTTCAAACATCGCTTTTCCATCAGTCCCACCAATAGAAGCATCGGAAGCTCTTTCAGGATGAGGCATCATTCCTAATACGTTACCTTGTTGATTGATAATTCCTGCAATATTATCCAAAGAGCCATTAGGGTTATTTTCGGAATTAATTTCCCCTGTTTCACTACAGTAGCGAAATACTACCTGTTGATTATCTTCTAACGCTTTGAGGGTGTCTTGGTCTGCATAATAACGACCTTCACCGTGAGCAATGGGGAATCTAACTACTTGTTGAGTAGTATAGCCAGAAGTCCAGGGTAGATCGTTTCTCTCAACTCTTACAGAAACACGATCGCAGATAAAATGTAAGTCTCGATTGCGAATTAATGCTCCTGGTAATAACCCTACTTCCGTTAACACTTGGAAGCCATTACATATACCTAAAACATATTTTCCCTGTTGAGCATGGTTGATGATGCTATCCATTACAGGAGAAAACCGAGCGATCGCACCACACCGCAGATAGTCACCATAACTAAAGCCACCAGGAATCACAATAATGTCAATATCAGAAATATCTGTTTCTTGATGCCATACCATACGGGTAGGAGTCTTTAAGATACCTTGGGTAACTGTTGCCATGTCGCGATCGCAATTTGACCCAGGAAAGACGATAATCCCAAATTTCATAACTTGTAGTACTAAGTTGCGTTTCCTAGGATAATATTATCTCACGATCCCCCCTCAATCCCCCCTTTATCCCCCCTTATTAAGGGGGGTGACTCACGCAAAGAATACAATGAGCCAGAGGGAGTATTCTGGAAATATCCTAAGTGACTAATTGGCTGATTTCAAAACAGTAATTTTCAATTACAGGATTCGCTAACAAGCGATCGCACATTTCATCTAGTTGCTTGTTTGCATCTGCTTCATCTGTTGCATTAAGCTGTAGTTCAATATATTTTCCAATCCTTACCCCTGCTACTCCTTCATAACCCATTTGTTTTAAACCAGATTCTACTGCAACTCCAGCAGGATCTAGAACCGAAGGACGTAGAGTAATATAAATACAAGCGTGATATTGATTAGCCATAAAATTTTTAGGGTGATCGCATTTTATCAATCGCAGTCTCAAATTGATAGTTACAAGAAAACTAACCCAATTAGTTTAGCCTAGTATCAATCGTAATTACTATAAAAAAATTTACTAATGAAAGCTCAACGTACTCGCTCTCAAGAAAAAGTACTAGAAATATTGCAAGGTTTAAAAAAAGCTATTTCCGCTCAAGAACTTTATATTGAGCTACGTAATAATAATCAAAATATGGGTTTAGCTACGGTTTATCGTTCTCTAGAAGCTCTTAAAATAAAAGGAGAAGTAAAAGTTCGGATTTTACCCAACGGGGAATCGGTTTATAGTTCTCTTCATCAAGATCTCGCCAAAGGCGAGGCACTGCGTGATCGTCATCACTTAACTTGTGTCAATTGTAATGCTTCTATTCCTATAGAACAATGTCCTGTTCATGAACTAGAAAAACAACTAGAACAGTCCCATCAATTTAAAGTTTATTATCATACTTTAGAGTTCTTTGGTTTATGCGATCGTTGTCAAGGAAAGGATGAAGGAGAAGGGATGAGGGATAAAGGATGAAGGACTTAGAAGTAATCAGTTAGCAGTGAGAGATGAAAGATTTGCGGATGAATAAGTAATCATTTAGTGCTGAACTTAATTTACCAAGTTCATCTTCTCGTTCTACTTCTACTCTAGCATCAAGTTTACCTGCTGCGATCGCCTGTGCTAATTGCTGTAATTTTTGTATGGGTTTGAGAATTTGTCGATTAAAAATAATAATAGTTAATCCGATAAACAAGCTACTAATTAAAACAGCAGTATATAAATTATATAAACCAGCTTTAATTAATTCCTCATTGGCAGTTTGCCAAGAATATCCAAGTCTAATTTCCCCTAAGTGTTCATCTTCTGATTGAATTGGTTTACTTATTTCAATAATCGAGTTATGTGCTTTTAACAAGGGAATTATATTGGTGTATTCTGTGACATCTTCTTGTTTAGCAAGCTGATTCACTATTGCCTTGTCTGTAGAGATTGCTTGAGCAATAGTCTGAGAATTATTATCTATAATGACCCCATAAATAATATCTCTATCTTGATTATTAGCCTGTAATAATTTTTCTAATGTTATAGTATCAGAACGTAAAATTGCTTCGGGAGCTACAGTACTTAAAAATTTCAATTTGGCTTGTGCTTTTTCTTCTAAGTTCTTGATTTTTTGTTGATAAAGACGATAACTTGAAGATGCACCGAATACTAATTGAATTGTCAATAAAAAAATACTAGCTATACTCAGATAGCGAAAAGAAATACTATTATTATATCTCTGGCTTAATTTGAGTCCCTTTAACATATAGATTTATATAGGTTAGTTTATGGAAACCATCACCACAGAGGTTTTAGTTGTTGGCGGAAGTATTGGAAGTATAGCAGCAGCCATTCAAGCATCTCGTCGTGGGGTCAAGACCATTTTTACCACGGAATTTCCTTGGTTGGGAGGAATGCTAACTTCAGCAGGAGTATGTGCGCCTGACGGGAATGAATTACGGGCGTGGCAAACTGGATTATGGGGTGCGTATTTACAAGAATTACAAACAAGACAAAGTACAGGTTTAGATAATGCTTGGGTTAGTTTATTTACCTATCATCCTCATTGTGGTGTCGCGATTTTTGCTGAGTGGGTTAAGGAATTGCCAAATTTATCATGGCTAATGGGGTATCAACCTCTATCTGTAATTAAAGAAGGCGATCGCATTACAGGGGTTAATTTTTCGCGAAACTTGCAAATAAAAGCCGTAATCACCATAGATGGAACAGAATTAGGGGATTTACTAGCTTTAGCTGACGCTCCTTATCGTTGGGGTTGGGAATCTCCCACAGAATTTGATGAGCCTAGTTTAGCTGTTGTAGAATCGGACAAGCAAGAATTAATCAATAAATATCCTGTACAAGCACCTACTTGGGTGTTTTATCTTCAAGATAATGACAAGCAAACCAGCGAAACTATTGCATCTAATCTACCAGAATTTGACAGTCAACTATTTAAAGGTGCTTGGGATAAACATGGTGCTGAAAAATTCCTCAGCTATGGCAGAGTAACAGACAATCTCTATATGATTAATTGGCCGATCGCTGGTAACGATTATGGAGTAGGATTAGATCGTCTAATTGCTTCAGAAAGTAGCAAAAAAGAATTTCTAGCAGAAGCTTATCACCACAGTTATAGTTTCGCTGCTTATATCAAGTCCGAATTAGGACAACGCTGTAGTTTAGCGAAAGACATTTTTCCTCATCAAGACAGTAATATCAATTCTGCTTTTGCTCTGTATCCCTACTATCGAGAAAGCCGAAGACTAATTGGGAAAGTAACCATTACAGAAAAAGATATCTTACCCAGAGAAAATGGCTGTGTTGCACCTTTACCAGTCAATGAAGCAGGAGTAGTCAATGCGCTCGCTGTTGGTAATTATGCCAACGATCATCACTACCCAGGAATGAAATTTCCCTTACAACCAAAATCTATCAAATGGGGAGGAAGATGGACAGGTACACCTTTTACTATCCCTTATGATGCGATCATACCTCAAACTCTAGAAGGTTTATTAGTCTGCGAAAAAAATATTTCTGTTTCCCATATTGCCAATGGTAGTACTCGCTTGCAACCAGTAGTGATGAATATCGGACAAGCTGCTGGTATGGCTGCTGCCTTATGTATCCAGTCTAACTGTCAACCAAGAGAATTAGATGTCAAAATTCTGCAACAAGCCTTACTTACCGATCCTACTGCACCATCGGCGGTAATACCCCTCTTTAATTTATCTCCTAATCATCCTCAATGGCTTTATTGGCAACAATACTATCTAGAGCATCCTGAAAACTATCCTTTAGATGGTAACTGTCCCAGTGATGATATTGAAGATGTAACTACTGCTAACAATCAGATTTATCAAGGTAAATTTCGCTGTTATGGTGAGCAAAGTTACAATATCATTCTGAAAAATTCTGTCTTTAAGAAAAAGACTTATGGTTTGATAACTCTGCATTCTACAGTCAACAAACAACTATCAGATTATCAAGATAATAGACCTATATCTGTATTGGGAAGAGCGAGTAAAACTGGCTATTGGTTAATAGTAGAAAAGATTATTTAATACTTATTAATTATGAATTGTGAACCATCATACTATCGCGCAAGTTTGTGTATCCATAGTAAAGTAGTCAGTGCTAAAAATATTACCGAAATTCTCGGTACTAGCCCGACAAACTATTATGAGAAAGGCACGGCTATTAGTACTCGTAATAGCAATAGTATAATCAGAAAAGAATCTACTTGGATTCTTGATAGTAAAGTACTAGAGGAAGAAGCATTACATTTACATATAGAGCAGCTAGTTTGTTTCATTGAAGATCATAGTAAAGAATTTAATACGTTAGTAGATACTTGTAATATGGAAATATTGTGTGGTTTTTTTCTAATGGCAACAACTAATCAATTTATTTAGATTATAATCTTTTAAAAAGACTTACTACAATGCCGATAAATATTGTTATTAATTTATATCCTCCAATTAACAACTATCATCGTTGTTAGTAGTACCAGCTTTAATATAGTAATAAAATTTAAACAATAAACATCAAAACGTTACATCAATGATCAATTTGATTGCTCGAATCTAAATAACGAATTTCATTCTATTATTCCTTCAGCTACCAAGGCTATTTCACTCTTATCCGAGTTCACCAAGAAATGAATTTCTTGGCTTACATTTAAAGTCCGTTTAAACGGACTTACAATATCAGACAGAAAATTTATTTTCTGGCTATTGGAGGAGGTGTTAGAATCTCCCGTTAAAAATTTCTGATGTTAACGGTGAGTAATAGTAGAGCGATGCACTGCCCACCTTACAATGCCTACTATTTTTCAGAATTGCTATAACTTTGTGTTACTTTTGCTGTCCTAGTCCAGTTAATACATAATATAACAATCATTAAAACCAAGATCATAGTAGTTGAAATTTGTTCTACAAATAAAAAATAGGAAACAACAACAGTAATAAAAGGTTGTAGTAATTGCAACTGACTGATTTTAGCTATTCCTCCAATTTTTAAAGCTTTATACCAGGCAAAAAAACCTAGAAGCATACTAATAATACCTAAATAAAATAATCCTAGCCATGCTGTTAAAGAATTATATAATTCATTCATTTCTGCTGTAACTATAGCCAGAGGAAGAGTCAAAGGTAACGAAAAAACAAGAGCGTAACAAATTACTCGCCAACTCCCTAATTCTTTAGCTAATTTTGCTCCTTCTGCATAACCAATGCCTCCACTTAAAGCAGAAAATAATAAAGCTAAATCCGAAGGTTGCAAATTTCCTTTACTGATGTAAAGCGAATAAACAATAATAGTTATACTTCCTCAATACTATACAATTTTATCTTTTCTGTAAAGTAACGAGATTTTCACAATGTGTATGGTATTTTTAGCAGAGCCAAAAATACTAATTAAATTTTACATTTTCACTTACTAGATATGGCTTTTACTATTAATCAACCGCCACGTCTCCAGATTGGAGATGCTCAATTAGGGAGTGCGACAGATCAGGTTGCTCTCATCTGGCAAACAACTGGTAGCAATAGTGGCGATTCTTTTGTAGTTGAATATCGACCTGCAAACTCTAATGATTCTTGGCAGACAGCCTCTACACCAACCACCATAGATACTACTACTGGAGGTCGTCTTAACCACGAGACTACTATTACTGGATTAGATTATGACTCGAATTATGAATATCGAGTACAACACTTTCGTAATGGATCTCTCATCAATACTTATCAAGACAGTTTTGAAACCCGACTACCAGCAGGAGATCAGACCCCATTTACCTTTGCTGCCTATGGAGATTCCGCATACATAAACGGCAACAGTGGATTTCGAGAAGTACAAGGACAAATAAATCAAAGCAGTGCTGAATTTGCACTTCTTTTAGGAGACAATGCTTACAATAGCGGTACTCACACAGAAACTCACACAGAATTCGACGCTCGTTTCACCGATAGGTATGCTCCAGAAGCTTTAGAGTGGACAGCTAGCCACATTGATTATGGTGCGATTGGAAATCATGAATCTTATACTAACAATGGTCAACCATATTTAGATAGTTATGTGCTGCCTGAACCCGATAATGCTCCAGTAGCAGAAAAGTCCTATTCTTTTGACTATGGTGATGTTCACTTTGTCACCTTTGATACCAATACTCTTAACAACCCATCTGCATTAGATAGAGAGCTTGACTACGTTGAAGCAGACTTACAAGCATATGATGCCCAGTGGAAAGTTGTTTTTGCTCATCATCCTGTAGCTGGTGTGCCAGATAAAGGTGAAGACCCTGGTGATAATTACTATCGTCAGGTAGTACCTCGCCTAAATGCTTTAGGAGTAGATTTGCTACTTACTGGACATTCTCATACCTACGGCTGGACTTACCCCCTTACAGGATATAGTGGCAGAAATGCCACTTTTGTTGAAGATACTGATAAAGAGTATGACAAAGGAGTAGGTGTAGTTCAAGTGGTCTCTGGGATGGGAGGCAAGAGTATTCGTAGTGGTAGTTATAATAATTTTCCTTTTATAGCAGAAGGCTTTTCTAGCAGTACCAATCCTCAATCAGAACATGGCTTTAGCTTAATCTCCGTTACTCCTGATCGCTTAACAGTTGATTATGTAGCTGCGGATAACGGCGAGGTTCTAGACTCTTTTAGTATCTACGACAACTCTGCTACCAATCCTAATCCTAATCCCAGTGGCATAGTACTCCCCACCATAGAAACACCCCCAGAAGTAAACGATACATCTGCTCCTAATCTAGAAGCTGATGTAGATGACCCTGCTATCTATCTCAATAAAAACGATGCTTCCAAAAGTATAGTTATTACTACTCTGAAAAAAGCTGGCTTGGTAGTATATGACTTACAGGGACAAGAGATACAAAGAATTCGCCCAAAAGGTAGTCGTTACAACAATGTTGATATTGTCTATGACTTCCAATTAGGCAATGAGCAAGTCGATTTAGCTGTAGTATCAGACCGTGCTAATGACACCTTAGTTATTTATGAAATCGATCCTAATACTGGTCAGTTAACTGATATTACTGCTCCCACTCTTAGTGCTGATTCTGCTTCCATTTTTGGTATAGATGATGGCTCTAGAACAGCCTATGGGTTAGCTACGTAGAATAGTACGGCAGACGGTAAATCCTATGTATTGGCTACTCAACTTAACGGTAATCAAATCGCTCAACTAGAGTTAGTCGATAATGGCGCAGGAGGAGTGGATGCTAAAGTTGTCCGTACTCTTAATGTACCCGGCCCAGAAACCACCGCAGAAGGCTTGGTCATAGATAGAGAGAGAGGAGTGCTTTATGCTGCTCAAGAAGATTTTGGCATCTTCAAATTTAGTGCAGAAGTAGATGGTAGCACGACACCAACAATTGTCGATCGAGTTAATGGTGGCTCAGGTCAATTACAGGATGATATAGAAGGACTGACCATGTATTATGGTCGAGATGGTAAAGGTTATTTACTTGCTTCTAGCCAGGGTAATAGTACCTATGCTGTTTATGATCGCGAAGGTAACAATGATTATCTAGGTAGTTTTGTCATTGGTGATGGTAATGGCATTGATGGGACACAAAATACCGACGGGATAGATATTATTGGTTCTAATTTAGGAGAGTTATTTCCAGAAGGTGTACTAGTAGCCCAAGATGGTTCAAACGATAACGGCACTACTAACTTAAAATTTGTCGATTTGCGAGATTTAGAAAATTCAGTTGATTTCTTTAAGCTGGATACTAATCAATTCGATCCTCGTAATCCTCAACCTATTGCTACTGATCCTAATCCAGACCCTAATCCAGACCCCAATCCAGATCCTAATAATCTTCAGGTGACTTTTGAGCAGGGAGTTAATGGTTATACAGGCACAATAGACACCATGCTTCAAGAAGCTTCTCCTGATATCAATAACTCTGATGTAGTTTCTCTTAATGTAGATACCAGTGATCGTGGTGGAGCAGTACATGGTCTGTTACGTTTTGAGAATATTTTTGGCAACCAAGCTGGACAAATTGGCTCCAATGTTGAAATTGTATCTGCTCAACTAGAGTTAGATGTGGATAATCCAGGGGACAGCATTGAATTTTACCTTATGTTTCAGGATTGGTCTGATACCGATACTTGGAATAGCTTAGGAAATGGGATTCAAGCAGATGGTATAGAAGCAGCCAGCACTGCTGATGCGGTGACAGCTTCAGTTTCTACTGGCTACTTATCGGTAGATGTTACTGAAAGTATCAAAGCTTGGCAAAGTGATCCTAGCAGTAACTTTGGTTGGGCAATCTTACCTACTGGTGCTAATGGTGTTGATTTCGATTCTGCCGAAGGTGCAACAAAACCTCGTTTGGTAGTTGAATATAAGGAAAATTCTAATCCTGAACCTCAAAAGACAGAGTTAACATGGGAAGCTCAAGGCTTTGTAGATGAAGCAGCTATAGCACCAGGAACAGTATTTAACTTCGATGGTAACTTAACTGCAACCGTTAATTGGGAGATTATCACTAATGGTGGTAGCTTTGTTCCTCACGGTGGGGAAAATTTTGTTAGCTATGATGATGACCAATCAGGCAATCATCAAGGTTACTTGTCTCTTGGGTTCAATAATAGTGATAATGATCCTGATGACCTCATCCAATTATCTATCGACTTTAATCAAGCTGTTACCGGTCTAAACTTCCAGGTTTTAGATGTGGATCAATCTCCTAATAATTCTTTTGATGATGGTGTAGAAATATATGCGGATGGTATCAATATCAAAGAATTGTCAGGAGTTGAAATCTTAACTGGTGAGAATGTCTTTGGGGACAATGAAACCTATATGAATGGTTTTGAGGGCAGAGGTAGTGCCAATAGCACTAGTGAGAGTGGTAATATTTCTCTGAATTTTGGTAGTACAGAAGTCTCTCAAATCGAGATTAAATATTTCTCTACTGATGATGCCCTATCCGATCCTGGTAATCAAAAAATAGGAATTTCTGATTTGCATTTCCAAGTTCAACCGACTTAATTGAAGAAAACAGAATAGGTAGTGTAATTTAAGCGTTAATTACTACCCTGACTAGGGGGACTTCTTCGCTTAATTAAGCAAAGAAAAGAAAGACTAAATTAGGGTAAAAATAAGCTAATTTATTTCTTTCTATCTCCCTCTTCCTAAAAACTCAATTCACGCTTCGTGGAAGGAGAAAATATCAGATTAAGACATTACTTCGACTCATCTATCAGTAATTAACAATTTTTCGGTCATATCAGCTAATTCCTTTAATTGTTGTTCCAGTTTCCAGGCTTTTTGTTGATAATCCCGTTTTTTAACTAATGCAGCGCGAGCTAAATCATTGCGATCGCGTTTTACGGCTTCTTCCGCTACTTTTTGCCAAGACTCTACTTCTTCAACAGCTTGTTTATATTCAGGTTGTACTTGATCCCAAACTACTTTAATATCACTCAGAGCCTCTTGTACTAATCTATGAGCATTATTGCTATCAGTATAATTCAGCGATCGCTTAATAGTTTCATATAATTTTATTTTATTAAATTTACCCATAAGGGGGACAAATTCTCGAATTTGCTTGCTGTCACTAATCCCTGTTTTACACCAATTAGCAAAGTGTTCGCAATTATTAAATAACAGATTATATTTGTCTTCTCCCAGTCTGCTTTCTGCTCTGCTAACTACCACATTAGGAACAAAACAAAATCCTTTAATATATTGTTTCACCGATACAGGATTTCCTCTAGTAAAAGTTGCCAAAGAAGTTCGTTCCACAATTTCACTGGGTTTCCGATAATGAATTACTGTACCATCACCACAATCAATGCCGTGATGCTGATATACACCGTCAAAATCCCAAAGATTTCGATATACGTAAATCTGATCGCCTCGCATATCATTTAACATTAAATACATTTAACATTTATCATTTAACATTGAATTCGCGAATATTATCCAATCAGGTATATTCCTCTTAACATTGAACATGGAAAAAAAAATGGCTGGATTAACCCAACCATCAGAAGTTTACCAAAATTTTATGTGGCAAATATTACTAACTTATTTACAGTTTAAGAATCCATCGAGAAGAAATAGAGAACAAAAAATAATGAAACTACAAGAAACGCAGTTGAGAGCCTATGGTTTCAACCATAGGATGAAAACAAGTAAGGGATTTAATCCCTCGTATCTCTATCTTGTTTTATTCTGCAAAGTATTGTAGGATATTTTCATGGTAACAACGTCTCTCACCTTAAAACTTCCATTTTTGAAGCTGAATCAGTGCAAAGCTCTTGAGTTTGAACGACTCACAACTTTGAATACTGATGTGGCTAATAGCTTGTTAGAAATGCCCAAAGAACAAAGAAGTAAATACACATCTTTTGACTTTAGGCATATCGAAATAGGTTCAATGTGGATTAATCAAACAATTCGCAATACCAATGCTGCAACCAAAGTAAAGCACTTTAGAAGGTTGCCACTAGAGGTAAACAATCAAGGATGGAAAGTTATTAAAACTGGAGAAACTTATTCTATAAGTTTTAGTCTTTATCGTGGGAGAAAGAAAAGAATTCCTCTAGCAATACACCAAGCAAGTTATCAAGAAATCTTAGACAAAGTAATTAACAGAGAAATAAAACAAGGCTCTCTTAAATTATGGAGGTCGAAGAAAGGAATTTGGTATTGCTTACTTTCAGTGTCGATGGATGTTCCCGATGCCAAAAAAGTTAATCAATGGATTGGTGCAGATAGAGGACAAAATCATTTATGCGTTGCCAGTTTGCCCGATGGAATGGCTAAGTTTTGGACTTTTGGTAATATTCGTCAAATCAGACGAAAATATCAAAAACAAAGGAAGTTATTGCAGGAAGCAAAGAAGCTTAAAACCTTAAAAAGATTAGAGTCTAAAGAGCGTCGAACTATCACCCATATCAATCATGTAATTAGCAAGCAGCTAGTTCAGTTAGCTGTTGATTGTAATTGTGGAATTCGTTTAGAAGACTTGTCTAATATCAGAAAAACTACCAAACAGAGGCAGAAAAATAAGTCTGATGCTGCTCAAAATCTAGATTTTTGGTCTTACTTTCAGCTTGAAAATTTCATTTTCTATAAAGCACAATTAGCTGGAATACCAGTTCAAAAAGTGCCAGCACCATACACCAGTAAAAGTTGTTGCAAGTGTGGTTCTATCAATAATAGAAATAAGCACAGCTATAGGTGCAAGAGGTGTAATGCTAAACATCACGCTGATTGGGGAGCAAGCCAAAATATTGGTAAATGGTTAGGCTTGAAATGCTCTCTTGTGCTTGAGAAAGGTACATTTGTAATGGGTGTATCCGTTCAAGAGAGTGGGGCGAATGGGACACCCCTTAACTAGGTAAGGGTTCGACGCAAACGTGGTTTTAACCCGTTTGCGACAGACTCAAGAACTAGAATCCCTTGTGATTCATCCAAGGGAGTCTCAAAAGATATAATTAATGTCTTGACTAGAGTCAAATGGAGAAGATTCTACTTCAATATTGGCAAACTGAACCCCCTCATAAGATAGAGAGCCATCGCTACTGTCGTAAGCGAATTGACTAGAATCAGTCGCGCCAAATGCAGACAGAGATATTTCTACGACATCTCCTTCTTCAGCATTGAAATCTTCGATAACATCAATTCCATCGAAGCCAACTACAAAAGTATCTGCACCTGCGCCACCTCTAAAGATGTTGTTGCCATTACCACCAATTAAGGTATCATCACCATTACCACCAGAAAGAATATCATCACCATCAACACCATTTATAACATTATCTTTCCAGTCTCCAGTAAGGCTATCGTTTAAGTTACT
>JASJCP010000280.1 GCA_030065935.1 Xenococcaceae cyanobacterium MO_167.B27 | reverse complement strand
TCATTAAGTCGCCAAACCGAACCCCCTCCAAAATTGTGGGTTTGCTCGACACACAACAGGCGTGGAATGGCACGGTAAAGGTAAGGCGCAGTGCTAACCCTTTCCAGCGAGCTATGGAGAGCTTCGACTGTAAAAATTCCTCGCTCGCTAGCAATTGGTTCCATCAATACACCAGAACTCAGTGCTGCACCCCCCGATTCCGCTCGAATAATGTGTGCCATCTGTTCTGCTAGCACTACATCAGCAGGGCGAGTATGGGTCTTGATTGCCACAAAATTGCAAATGGTTCCACAGGCAAAGAAAAGAGCAGCTTCTTTACCTAGTAAATCCGCAACCCTCTCTAGTAGTTGGTTAACGGTGGGGTCTTCTCCTTTTTGCTCATCTCCAACTTCAGCATTGGCGATCGCCTGTCGCATTGCTTGTGTCGGCTTTGTTTCAGTATCGCTTGAAAGCAAAATCATAAGCACTCTTAAAGCAGATAAATCTGATAGTTATTTTAATTTGAGATCGATCGAGGTTAATTACAGTCGAGTAATTTTTATCTAGCCCTCGAAATAATTCGACCAGGTATGCCTACTACTGTAGAGTTTGGCGGTATGTCTTTTAGGACTACGGCAACAGCACCAACACGGGTGTGACTACCGATATTAATATTACCGAGAATTTTCGCTCCCGCGCCGACAGTAACATTACAGCCCAAGGTGGGATGACGTTTACCACTTTCTTTCCCCGTTCCGCCGAGGGTTACACCTTGGTAAAGTAAACAATAATCTCCTACCACTGCGGTTTCGCCGATAACTACTCCCATGCCATGGTCGATAAATACACCTTTGCCAATTACTGCCCCTGGATGAATTTCAATTCCTGTCAGGAAACGAGCCAGATGGGAAATAAAACGGGGCAAAAAGAAAACACCTAAATTGTGAAGTAAATGGGCTAGGCGATAGAGAATTATAGCTTGAGGGCCAGGATAACAGAGCAATACTTCTAACCAGTTGGTGGCAGCCAAATCGCGTCTCATCACAATCGCATAATCTTCGACCAAAGTTTTCCAACCTTTCTTAAGGACAGCCCAGCTTTTTGGATAAGAATAAATACTGTTCGGTAATCTATTGTAAGCAGTCATAGTTAACAAGTTTTTTACTATGGTTGTTTTTGGGTTGATTAATTTTAAATTGCTTCCAATCAGACATACTCTTTCTGTCAGCGTTACTCCGCCTTTATTATTTTGTTCTAATCGCATCCAGAACTTTAGCTGACTTTTTCCCAACAAAAGTATTATTCAGCATGGTATGGGAATCATCGGTTGGACCGACATCAGAATCTGGATGATAGATAATGATTCTCAAGGAGTCATCAATCGCAGAGAAGCTATGTAACTTGTTTTCTGGAAGACAGAAGACCGTTCCAGTCTCCATCTTGAATGTTCCTTCATTCACAGTACAAGTTCCACTACCCGAAGCGACAAGCCCAATTCGCAATGAGGGATGGGTATGAGGAGTTTGGGATATACCTGGGGGAACGTAGAGGAAATTCAAGCAGGGTTCTCCACGTCTTAAAGGATTAATCAGAACTGTTGAAGAGCAGCCATCAATATAATTCAGTCGCCCCAATGGTTCAATAGGTCCCCCAATGGTGAAAAGTCCAGTATAGTTGAGGAGCGTTGCGACCAAAACTTGTCCCGAACCATCTAAAGAAAAGTTACCAGGGACTGAGGCAAAGCTATGTTCTCGCAATAAGAACTTTCCGTTACTGCTGTTGAGGGTAACTTCGCCCTCCGAAACAAATAGGAAGTGGGTGTCTTTTTCACTATCATCAACTTTGATAGAATTGATAACCCAACGGGCGAGCGATGGATGACCCGCCATAGTGTAGTCTAGTTTTGTCGTCTCTTTGAACTTCTGACAGTAAAACTTTTGTGTTGCTCTATTTGATTTTTCAGACAATTGATTCAGGAAAATACTATCTTTAAGAGAATTTTTCATGACGTTGACTCCAAATTTTGTATTTCTATTGATTAATACGCTTATGTCGGTCAAATCGGATCACTCAAAATTTAGTTATGTCGTCAATCCTTGTGAGAGCGAGAATAATAGGCTTCTTCAAGTGGTAGTCCTAAAAAGGAAAGGATGAATTCAAAATAATGCTTCTTTACCAAAATAAAGAAGCATTATTTTGATGAATGAAATACCAAATGGCACTGCGAGCGCATTTCTCACAAAAAGCGCGATCGCCATACGCTTGAGAAGATGAAAGAGCGCAATAATGGGAGTTTCTTTATTCCTGATCTAAATAAAAAAACTTAACGTTACGAAAATAAATTTATTAGAACTGTGTAATCTAAACCAGTTTCTCCAGGAGGGGTCGGAATGGAGTAATAAATCCCCAGAACTTATTAAGTTACAAGATTTCGTGTTTAAGCACTTGTCGAGGTTTAATCAAGTTTTAGGCTGTGGGATAGCGATAACGGATAGTCCGATAACCGTTATACAAAAGATATTGAAGCGGATCAATCAAAGATTGCCGTACTTGAGGAACTTACGCGATGGGGAGAAGAGCTTGCGTATTTATGGTTCAGCAAAATCGAAATTAGATGTATTATCCCATCAGGAAGACAAGCTATTCGCAAAATTGTTAGACCAGTGTAAAAGTAAGTTCGATGTGCCAGAAGCATTGTAATGAGGGGAGTTAGGATAGTTTTTAAACTGGTGCAGCAAACCCTATATACTTAAATAATTACTGCTCGTGAACCGCCCGAACTGAATTAATTTTCTCTTTCTCGGGATGCAAGTGTGAAGTCAGATTGTACACCCAAGAACTCTTTGTGGGCAAGATTTGAGCAAGAGTTAGTTATAAGCAGGCTTTTAACCCAGATTAGTTTTGGGTGAAAGTCCCTGGCAATAAGGCATAAGAAATATATGGGTCGCCTGGGACTCGAACCCAGAACTAATCGGTTAAAAGCCGAGTACTCTACCATTGAGTTAGCGACCCTGGAACAATTATTGTTTTGTTCACACACCTTGCCCAGCATAACATGGTATTTAAAAAATTACAAGAAAAATGTTTAACAATTCTCCCAAACCATCTCGAAAACTGAATTATAAGAACTTCCAGGCTCAATATAAGTTAATTGCTCTTGAGTATTGAGAGCATTGCGAGGCGCGCTCCATGGCTCTAAACAAACATAGTCTTTACCTTTGATCGTCCAAAAAACCAAGGCGGAGTAAAAATCAGAATAGGAAATAGTAAGTTTACTACTGCTGTCAATATTCTGAATGCTTGTATGCTGCTTGTTGATGGAAGTAAAAGCCACATCAATTTCATCTAATTCAAAATCAAATTGTCCAGGAAAAGAGTGGATTTCTTGACTGATGTGATCGAAGTAGCTATAAGCAGGAATATCAAAACTAAGTTGGCTTTTATCCGAAACTTGAAAGTAGGGGTGTAAACCAGCAGAAAAAGGCATTATTGAGTCTGAGTGGTTACTATAGCTTTGAACAATTTTTAAGCGGTTTCCTTGTAGCTCATAGGTGAAGCTTAGTTTAAACGCAAAAGGATAGACAGCCAGAGTTTTTTCGTTACTATTTAAGGTGAGAGTTATACTAGCGACATTATCTGTGCTTGTCTCTGTAACCTCCCAAGGAAGATCCCGAGCAAAACCATGTTGTTTAAGTTGATATTCTCTATCTTCATAGGTGTAGGTATTATTGGGTAAGTTGCCACATATTGGGAACAGTATGGGAATTCCACCTCTAATACTTAATTCAGGATGAGCAAACCTCTCTTGATCTAGATACAGAATATCTTGCTCATTAATCTTCCAACGACTGATAATTGCTCCTCTCTCTGGGACTACTTCTATTTGAGAGTTGGCTTGTTGATCGGTCAGAACATAAGTGAGATATTGTTTTTGTTCTTGAGCAACCGTAAACATCTTGACCCTAGTCTCCATTAAAATCATTAATATTCCCTAATCTAAAGCTTCTGTAATTTGCGGAACACTTCTCAAAGCTTTTTCTTTAGCTTTAACTTTCTGTTGTAAGGAAGGGGATAACCAAGAGTAGTATTGAGGATAAACTGGTAAGCGAGGAGTTAAGCTCCAACCAGCAGGTTCGAGAATTTGTACCAAAGATTCATAGGTAGGATGGATATAGTCAGGATTAACTTCATCAATGGGGCTAATTCCTCCTAAGTCTCTTGCTCCTGCATCTAGACACTCTAATAATATGGTGGGGTTCGTGACTAGATTCGGTGGAATTTGAATTGTAATCGTATCTGGTAATATTTTTCTGGCAGTGGCTACAATCTCTGGTAACTCAAATAGAGCAAAATTATCATTGCTATAGCTTTGCTGACTTCCTTGACTATGGGGTTGTAATATCACTTCTTGAATATGACCCCAATTTTCTTGGTAAGATGCGATCGCGTTTAAAGTCTCAAGGCGATCGCATCTAGTTTCCCCAATACCCAAAAGTAATCCTGTAGTAAAAGGAATTTGTAGTTGTCCAGCCCATTCTAATTGTTGGACTCTTAATTCAGGTATTTTGCTAGGAGCGTTTTTATGAACTGTCTCTAAGAGTTTGGGGGTTAGTTGCTCCAACATTAAACCCAGAGAAACATTAACTTGTTTTAGCTGTTTCATCTCCGACCAACTCAAAATCCCTACATTACTATGAGGCAAAAAATTAAAAGATAAAGCTAATTGACACATTTCTAATATTCGAGAAAACCATTCATCCCGCATAGGGGAATTCTGTGCAACCTCTCCACTAAGAATGAGAATTTCCGAAACTTCCGACTGAGACAGTTGGCTAAGAGTATTTTTGGCTTCTGGGATACTTAATGTAAAACCACTACCAATATCTTTACGAAAGTTGCAGTAATCACATCTATTGAAGCACTCATAAGTAGGAACGACTGTATAAGCTGCGCTGTAAGTAATCTGGCTTGTCATGCTAGGTAATAAATCAAACTTATAATTAATATAAGTAAAAATTTCGTTAAAAGGGGTTTACAAAACTCAAAAACTTCTCTAATATAAAAAGTGTCAATCATTTGAACCTTGACAACTAAATACATAAAGGAATCATAAATACATGACTACTACTCTACAGCAGCGCGAAAGCGTAAGCTCTTGGGAGAAGTTCTGTCAGTGGATCACTAGCACTAACAACCGCATCTATGTAGGTTGGTTCGGTGTATTAATGATCCCTACACTCCTAGCAGCTACAACTTGCTTCATCATTGCGTTCATCGCAGCTCCTCCCGTTGACATC
>JASJCP010000107.1 GCA_030065935.1 Xenococcaceae cyanobacterium MO_167.B27 | reverse complement strand
TATTAAGTATGGATATATGTTGGGAATGGGTCGAAAAATTAATGATAACTTCTCTCAATAAACTCCCATTCTATCAAAGAGGTCTTAAGACTATGAAACTTATACAGAGCCTAGTATAGCGGGGTTGTCACCCCGCCAGCCCAATTTATTTTTCTTCTTTGAAGACTGGCAAAACGAAGCAGCTTTTGAAGAACATCTCCAGAAAACTTACACCAAATCTTTGATCGAAAAGTACCCTGAAATCCTTGCACAATCTGCCGATGTCAGAATCTATAAAATCGAAGATATAGAAAAAAAACAAATCCCTTAATAGTTAACAGTTATCAGTTATCAGTTATGAGTTACTAGTTCGGGGTTTAAATTCCCATCCTTCATGCTTGATCCCTTGATTTAATTTTCCTCTTGCATTAGACCTCTTGCAAAAGTAAAAAAATAATCATTTTGACGACTCTTTTCGTGAAAAATCTTCCCTATTCCCTATTCCCTATTCCCTGACTTGGAGCAAGAAGTCTATTCTTCGAGTACATTCAACCACAACCAACGGAGTATTTATGAACTCAATCGAATTTCCCTTTTCCGACTTAATTGCTGGATACGTCACCCACTTTGATCGCGAAAATGATATCTTTGGCATCAAAACTTCAGACGGTCGGGACTTTCAAGCTATTTTAACTCCCATGACCTATGCCAAACTTATTCAAAACTTAGACGAACTGTACCCCGATGCAACAGGGACAATGCGATCGCTGCTTGAGCCTGGTCGCTATCTGTTTACCTATGGTGTTTTCTATCCCGATAGTCCCAAATTTGAAGCTAAACAAATTATTTTTCTGGGTCGCACTAAGGGCGACTATCTATTTGAAAAGCCCAATTGGTGGATTAATCAAGTCTCTTCCCTTGGCAATTTTTACTTTAAATCTCAATTCGATGACGGAGATATAAACTATCGTAACTATCGTACTAATTTAGCTCTGTCGGGAGAGCGATCGCCTGACAATTTTAGTCAAGAAACTGACACTATTTCCCGCCTCGTCTATGGATTTGCTACTGCTTACCTAATGACAGGAGAAGACCATTTTCTAGAAGCAGCAGAAAAAGGAACAGAATACTTGCGAGAACATATGAGATTTCGAGACTTAGATGAAGGCATTGTCTATTGGTATCACGGGATCGACGTTGAAGGCATAAGAGAACACAAAATATTTGCCTCCGAATTCGGGGATGATTATGATGCTATTCCCGCTTATGAACAAATCTATGCCCTAGCTGGTCCTATTCAAACTTACCGAATTACGGGGGATCCTCGCATTATGGAAGACACGGAGTTAACCAGTGACATCCTCCCTCAGTAAACTGAGGGCTTCCCCAACTCACGAAGCGGGCATTCCTGCACCACGCCACTTATCTAGATACACAGCAGCTACCATGTACCCCCGACAGTACGACAATTTTACAGGCAATTTCTTTCCCCCAGAGTCCCTGGGTACTACGTATTACAAGAATACTCATACTCCTTCATACGTTTGGAATTTTACCGACACAACGTGCATTTCCCGTGTCGAACCCCATATTCCAAGTTGTCAAGGTGCTGAGAGGATGCGATTACAGCAATTTATAGCTAGACTTTGCATACAGGAGTATCATATAACGAGAGATAGTCCTTGTTACATAAAAATTTTTTCATCTCTATGGAATCAAAAATACAAACCGACAAACCCTGACCAAAATTCATCCCACCGACAAGTCGGGGGACTTCTTTTGGAGAGAAGTTAAACTCTTTGATGAATTCTTCCGAGACAAAAGCGAACATGGCGGATACTTCTCCCATATTGACCCTATTACCTTAGATCCTCGTAGTGACGCTTTAGGACAAAATAAAGCTAAGAAAAATTGGAACTCTATCGGCGATCATGCTCCAGCTTATCTGATTAATTTGTGGTTAGCAACAGGCAAGCAAGAATACCGCCAGATGCTAGAAGATACCTTCGATACCATTGCCAAATACTTTCCTAATCCTGAAAATAGTCCCTTTGTTCAAGAGAGATTTAACGAAGATTGGTCTGATGATACCACTTGGGGATGGCAACAAGATCGAGCAGTAGTTGGACATAACCTAAAAATTGCTTGGAACTTAATGCGTATGTACAGTCTCAACCCCAAAGAAAAGTACCTCCAACTAGCGACAAAAATCGCCGATACCATGCCAGCAGTAGGGAGCGATCGCCAGCGAGGAGGTTGGTATGACGTAGTAGAAAGATGTTTAGGTGCAGGGGAAGAAATACACCGCTTTGTTTGGCACGACCGCAAAGCCTGGTGGCAACAAGAACAAGCAATTTTAGCCTATCTTATCTTAGCAGGCTGTCTTAATAATGATGAGTATCACCGCTTCGCCCGTGAATCTGCTGCCTTTTACAACGCTTGGTTTTTGGATATAGAAGATGGAGGGGTTTACTTTAATGTTCTCGCCAACGGTATTCCCTATCTAGCCAGTGGTAATGAACGGGGTAAAGGCAGTCATTCTATGAGTGGTTATCACGCTTTTGAATTGTGTTATCTAGCAGCAGTTTATACTAATTTACTGATCGCTAAACAGCCGATGGACTTTTATTTCAAACCCTTACCAGGTGGTTTCCCCGATAATATACTACGGGTGTCCCCCGATATTTTGCCCCCAGGCAGCATCAAAATTAGCTCAGTAGAAATAGACGGAGAACCCTATACCAACTTTGATGCCGAGAAACTAAGCGTGAAGTTGCCCGATACTACTAAACGGGTCAAGGTTAAGGTGCAAATTGTCCCTCAGTGAGTAGGAAAGAGGGCGTGATGTCAGAGGGTAGAAGTATTCAAATCAAAATCAACCAAAAAATAAATTTCTTGGCTTAAACTCCAAGTCCGTTTCAACGGACTTAATATTCTTAGACAGAGAATTTATTCTCTGGCTTTTGAGAATAAATTAGCCCTGCCTATTCTCTATCTCAACTATCGCGCCATTATGACTTGCTAACTACTTATGACCTACCCATCCCTAAAGCCTTTGTGGAAGAAAGTTAAAAATTTAGAATTAAAAAGATGGAAATTAACCTCAAGAACTACGAAGAAGTCATGGTTGCGGAACTCATATCAAATCACTCTAAGTATGCTATAAATACAAAATTGCGATCGCTATTTTATAAAAGGCAAGAGAAGTAACGGAAGTGACAAGAAAACTTATTATTGTCGATGCTTTATGTGTAGCAAACATTTAGTGATTTGATATCACTGGTGATATAGATGCCAATACCGCACCAGAAGTCAAAGATAAAATCTTACCCCTAGTTGCACCAGGAAGCAAGATTCTCCTAGACCTTACTAAAGTGCCTTATCTATCCAGTGCTGGATTGCGAGTGTTACTCATGCTGTATCGGCAGGCATCGTCTAAAGACGGAAACCTCGTGCTGGTCGGACTCTCAGAAGAAATCACTGACATCATGGCGATAACTGGATTCCTAGACTTTTTTACTACAAGCGACACCATCGAAGCAGGATTAGTAGCAATTCGTTAGGAAAATTGTTGGAGCAAGAAACAGCAATCAACTTCCTCATCATTCATCCCTCATCATTCCTATCCCAGCACCCCTCATACCTCATCCTTTATTTTCCTTCTTGAAAAAATGGTAATAGAAAGAATCGATATTCATCCCACCCATAGATACGAACACTTCAAGCTGCGTCGCGGGCGACCCTTTCCTTTCGGTGCAACCCTTGTGCCTGGAGGAGTCAACTTCTCAATTTATTCCCGTCATGCTACTTCTTGTACGCTAGTGCTATTCAAAAAGTACGCTCCCCAACCGATGGCGGAAATTCCCTTTCCCGAAGAGTTCCGCATTGGCAATGTCTATAGTATGGTAGTTTTCGACCTCGATTACGAAAATCTCGAATATGGCTACCGCTTTGAAGGTCCTGATAACTTTGCGGAAGGTCACTGGTTTGATAAAAGTAAAATTCTACTCGATCCTTATGCCAAAATTATCGGAGGACGGGATGTTTGGGGGGTAACGCCAGACTGGAATAATATCTATCAACACCGAGCCAGAATTGCCTTCGATGATTTTGACTGGGAAGATGATCGTCCCTTAGAAATTCCCCCAGAAGATCTAATCATCTATGAAATGCACGTCCGCAGCTTTACTCAACATCCCTCATCTAGAGTCAAACATCCTGGTACATTTGCTGCAATTAGGGAGAAAATTCCCTATCTCAAAGACTTGGGAGTCAATGCGATCGAACTCATGCCTATTTTTGAATTTGATGAGTTTGAAAATTCTCGTCCTTCTCCTGTTACTGGGGAAAAGTTATTAAACTACTGGGGTTACAGTACCGTTGGTTTTTTCGCTCCTAAAGCTGGTTATGCAGCAACAGGAAAGTTGGGAATGCAGGTGGATGAATTTAAAGCCTTAGTTAAAGACCTGCACAAAAACGGTATCGAAGTCATTTTAGATGTTGTCTTCAATCATACTGCTGAAGGAAATGAAAACGGTCCTTACATTTCTTTCCGAGGCATTGATAACAAAACTTACTATATGCTGACCGCAGAAGGATATTACTTCAACTTCAGTGGTTGCGGTAACACTCTTAACTGTAATAATCCCATTGTGCGGAATATGGTACTTGATTGTCTGCGTTACTGGGCAAGTGAATATCATATTGATGGGTTTCGCTTCGATCTGGCTTCTATTCTTGGACGGGATCCTTGGGGCGCACCTTTGGCTAATCCTCCCTTATTAGAAGCCTTAGCATTCGACCCCATTTTGGCAAAATGTAAATTAATTGCTGAAGCTTGGGATGCTGGAGGATTGTATCAAGTTGGTTCATTCCCTGCTTACGGACGTTGGTTAGAGTGGAATGGTAAGTATCGCGATAGTATCCGTCAATTTCTTAAAGGAGATGGTAATGTTGGGGAGATATCCCAAAGTCTTCAGGGTTCACCAGACCTCTATGCACCCGCTGGTCGTTCTCCAGCAACTTCCATTAACTTTGTTACTGCTCACGATGGATTTACTCTAGCTGATTTAACTTCATATAACCATAAGCACAACGAAGCCAACGGAGAGAATAACAACGACGGTACTAATGATAATTACAGTTGGAACTGCGGGGTAGAAGGCTGGACTCACAATCCAGGAGTTAATGCTCTGCGACAGCGACAAATGCGAAATGCGATCGCTATACTTCTTGTCAGCCAAGGAATCCCAATGCTGCTGATGGGGGATGAATTGGGGCGCAGTCAAAACGGTAACAACAATACTTACTGTCACGATAACGAATTAAGTTGGTTGAATTGGGATTTACTGCATCAAAATTCTACTTTATTCCGCTTTGTTAAAAACTGTATTGCTTTCCGTCACGCTCATCCAGTTCTCAGAAACCGCCAGCACTTCCAAAATCACGATTATGTTGGCAGTGGCTATGCTGATATTACCTGGCATGGTACTCAAGCCTGGAAAACTGATTGGTCTAATCATATTCGTACTATTGCTTTCATGCTTTGTGGCAAACACGCCCTACAAGGAATGGTAGAAGACAACTACATATATGTAGCTATGAATATGCACTGGGAATCTCACTGGTTTGAAATTCCAGGTTTACCGACCGATATGCAATGGCACGTTTTTGCTAACACTGGCTGTAACCCTCCTAATGATTGTTATGAACCTGGTACAGAACCACTATTAACCAATCAATCCAGCATTTTACTAGGCGATCGCTCTGTGGTGATCCTCATTGGTAAGTAACAACATATATTCAGCAGGAATCACTAACTACTAACTAGTAACTACTAACCACTAACCAATCAAATCTATGACATTCAAAGCTAACTTAGAAATCATTAACGAGATCGCTAAAATTACTTTAGCTGGAGAATTAGATGCCAATACGGCTCCCCTATTTAAAGAACAAATAGAAAGGGCTTTAAAGGAAAATATTAAATGTCTAGTTTTACTAATGCAAGACTTAGAATATATGGCGAGCGCGGGTTTACGAGTCTTGATTTTTGCCAAACAGAAATTAGGTGCAACAGTAGATATCTATCTAATCAAACCTCAAGAAATGGTGAGAGAAACTATTGAAAATACTGGATTTCATCACAGTGTAGTTATCAATGATGAATATCAATCCCCTTAATAAATACCATTACAAAATTAACCAATTCTCTGATCGGTTGCTACAATCTTTCTCCCTCCTCTCCCAGTCTGACAAGGCTTGTCTTAATTTCAGGCTTATCTCTCCCCATACCCCTCTAAGGTCATAGTCACGCAAATTTAAATAGAAATGGTATTATTTGTACATTCTCTATTCAAAAGTAATAAGTAATACTTACCCTGCTCTTGAGAGCTTCTCAATCCCCCCGGGAGGAGACTTAATAGATCCAGGTATTGAAACCAAGGGGATCGACTTTGTAACTAAGTCTCCTTCGGTGTCCCATTCCCTATTGCCAGAAAAGCCTATTACCTATTACCGCTTTACCTATCTCAACTATCATTCTTAATAACCCACTAACTACTTACTAAATCCTAATGATCCTGCCGTTAACTGTTCCTGGGAAGTTAGAATCCTTAAGCGCGATCGCCCAATTTGTAATTCAAGCTGCTCGGTTAGCTCACCTAGATGAGAAAACAACCTATAAATTACGTTTAGCAGTTGATGAAATTGCCACCAACATTATTCAACATGGCTATGCAGCAGCAGGTTTGACGGGAGAAATAACCTGCTGTGCAGAACTTGATGATCATCATTTGATGATCGCTCTTGAAGATTGGGGATTAGCCTACGATCCTTTAAAACAGAATCCAACTAATAGCTTAGAGCAACCTTTAACTCAAAGACCAATGGGAGGATTAGGCATTTATTTAGCAATCAATAGTGTTGATGATTTTCAATATGAAAGGGTTGGCGATCGCAACCGTCATATTTTTATTGTGAGGCGTTAAAACTCTTCATCTATCCTCTTGCTCTTATTCCAATCTTCCCCAACTTGAATTGTAATATCAGAACTTAAGACCCCTGTACTTTCTACTAAAACCTCTCCTATCCCCAAAGCTGCATGAATGATATTGGCAGCATCGCGATCGCCATGTTGAGCTAAAATTTTGGTAGTAGTTAAAGAATGGGATACTTTTCTACTAATATAGGCGCGATTGTAACCAGCTTCTCTCAGACTTTTGAGTACTTCCCGTGCAGAAGTATCATCATCTAAACTATTTTGAATCGCGATTTTAAGACGAGTATAATCCTCTGGTTGGCGATCATAATCATCGGAGCCAGACAAGTCAAAATGTTGTTGGGCTATCTTTTCAATTTGCTTATGATCGGGAAGCCAATAACTAATTTCATGTTTACCATTACCGCTAAAATTGCCAGGGAGCATTAACATCTGTACATCAGAGCGTTTCGTTTCAGAAGCAAATTTGCCTAATGCCATCAACTCTTTAACACTTAAGTTAGTATCCAAGTGAGATTGAATTACAGAAAGAATCTTGGGTATTTTAACAATAGTAGCTGGTTTCATTGCCTGTTCTACTACCGAACGCATTAACATCTGCTGTCGTTGTACCCTAGAGATATCCCCATAAGCATCGTAGCGAAACCGTAAAAATTGAACTGCTTTATCCCCGTCTAAGTGCTGTATTCCTTTTTTGAGATCGATGTAGAAATGCTGACTAAAATCGTTATATTTCATGTCTTTAGGAACATCAACTACTACCCCTCCTAAAGCATCAATTAACTTTTCTACTCCTTGGACATTAACTCTCACATACCGATCAATGGTAACTCCTCCAAGAAGATCGCTAACCACAGAAGCAGTAAGAGCAGGACCCCCATAGTCATTAGCACTATTAATTTTTCTTGTACCATATCCTTCTAAAACTACCTGAGTATCTCTAGGAATAGAGAGTACAGATAATCTTTCCTTAACAGGATCGAAACGTATTAACAACATAGTGTCGCTCAATCCTTCAAAAGAATTCACCAGAGCGTGATATCCTAAATCCTCTGAGGGTTGCTCTTTCAAATCAGAAGTTAGTACCTTGATCCCCAAAAGCAGAATATTAACAGGACGAGACAATTCTGGTATGTTAAGATTTTTATAAGCAACAGCCTCTTCTTTGCTAAAAACCGCTTCTTCTTCGGGAGTCAACTCTGCTTGTTGCAGAATAGAAGAATCGGAGAAAGTAACCGCTAGTAATGCTCCAGTAGCAGCCGACATTAAACATAGTACCGTCAAACCTAGCCCAATCAGCACTTTTTTCTTGCCATTGCGCTTCTTAGGACGATAAGTTTGAGACATAGGTCTTTTTTTAGAGGGAAAGGGTTGATAGGCTTTTTTAACAGTCACAATAACCTCACTGGATAAAACGTAAATACTATAAGCTCTTAAGTATATGTACGCAATTTTAAATGTAATCTAGACCTTTATAATTTCTTATTTGGACTTACGTCCAATTTTATTAACAACTTGACTAATTAAGGGTAAGTACGGAGATTTTCCTGTTCTCAAGCGAAACATTAAGCCTAGACAAATTACAAAATAGCCACTGGTTAGTATAGTATTTGCGTATAATAACCGAAAGGCTAACACTTCTGAGCCATTAGCAGCACCAAGAAATAAAGAAATGTATCCCGTCAGCCAGAGTAATAGTAGCACCAAAGATAAACGACTGGTATTTTGTTGTTCTGCATTACCTGTTCTTCGATACAACGTCCAGAGTGCGGGAATTGTTCCAACTACTGGTAATAAGTAAATCCACAGTTGTGATTGTTTTTCTTGTTTTCTGCGCCAAGAATTTCGATGCTCCATTATTTTAAGGCTTCTCACTTATGAAACAAGATATTACAGCTATTGTGTTAGCTGGAGGACAAAGTTCTCGAATGGGACAGGATAAAGCTCTACTCCCCTTCAGAAATCAAACTTTACTTTCTTCCGTCTGTACTGTAGCTCAAGAATCCGCAAATTGTGTTTATGTTGTCACTCCTTGGACAGAAAAATACCATAATATTATTCCTAAATTTTGTAAATTAATTCTAGAAAATCGGATTTCTCCCACGGCTAAATCTAATTTTCCTCTCATGGGTTTTTTTCAAGGATTACAGCAAGTCATTACTCCGTGGATTTTACTATTAGCTTGTGACTTACCAAACCTTGACTCTCAAACCATTATTGGATGGTATCCCTATCTCACCCAAGCCCCTCAAGATGCGTTCGCCCTTCTCCCCCGTCATCCCAAAGGTTGGGAATCTCTTTGTGGTTTCTATCGTCTCAGTTGTAAAGCTTCCCTCGAAAACTACCTTAATCATGGTGGTAAATCTTTTCAACGCTGGTTAGCGCAATCTTTTGTAATAGAATTACCAGTACGCGATCGCTCTATTTTATTCAACTGCAATACCCCAGAAGACTGGAAGAAAATAAGTAGTTAGTAATTACAGAGTTGATATAGGAAATAGGCACTCTTGCTTTTCTTGCAATAGGGAATTGGGAATAGGGATTTATTCTTCCTCATACTTCATACTTTATTCCTCATTTTTTTTATAGCTAGTAAGTTGGGTTGCGCTTTCAGTGCGGTCTTGGACGGGACTTTTAAAGTCGCGGTGCGCGACGCAGTCCCTTGGCTTTCCCCACAGACCGCACCTTTCGGATATAAGAGGTACGAAACCCAACACACACAGCAAGCAGCTTTGCGCGCAACTAATAAGCGATCAGTAAGAAGGATTCACCGATTCTGGAGTATTCTCAATGAATTCAACAAGAAGCTTAATTTTTATTGAGCAATAATGAAAGAGAGAATAAACTTAAACCTGACTTTTCAGACATCCTCTTAGAATAAAACTCACAAAATCTATTAGCAGAATAGCAATTTTTACTATTGGCTAAATTAGATATGGGTAACTTATAGCAATTATTGCAATTAACTCAATACATAATTAAAACTAAGTCTCTCGTAATGAGTGAGAAACGTATTATCTGCTATCGTGATAGATGAAACTCCTACCCTCATCGAATTATCTCTATCCAATACTTATTTGCTACTTCTAGATATACACCAAGCCCTGATTGCTAAGGGTTTTACTCAAAGTGTCGATTAAAATAAATTGCTTAAGGTAAATGAGTCAAGAGCCACAATTCACTAAGTCAGAGGAAGCTCCATCGTTTCACAAGTCCCCGTCCTCTGGGATCTCGCCAGGGGTTTATGACAGACGTGGCGGAGTCTCTCTGACCCCTCAACTTACCCAAGATGGCTCTTACACTTTTTTTTCTGAGGAATTTCAAGAGGCTTTTCATTCTTATCATGGCGCAAAACAAGAAGCGGAAATTAAGTTTATTAAGCCTACCCAAATTAGAGATTTAGCAAGTAAGAGTAACTCCATTCGGATTTTAGATATTTGTTATGGTTTAAGCTACAATAGTGCTGCTGCTTTGGAGGCAATTTGGGATGTTAATTATAGTTGTTATATTGAATTGGTTGGATTAGAAATTACAGCAGCAGTCCCCCAACAAGCAGTAGCCAATAATTTACTATCTTTATGGAAGCCACCAGTACCTCAATTACTGTCAGAATTAGCTACTAATCATCAAGTAACAACCAGTCTTTTTCAGGGAAACTTGTTATTAGGAGATGCTAGAGAAACTATACAACAATTATGTCAAAAGGAATGGCAAGCTGATGCAATTTTCCTTGACCCTTTTTCCCCTCCCAAATGCCCTCAATTGTGGACTGTAGAATTTATAGCTAAAGTAGCCCAGTGTCTTAAGCCAACAGGAAAACTGGCGACATATTCTTGTGCTGCTGCGGTGCGTACAGCCTTATCTTTAGCAGGGTTGAAGTTTGGTTCGACTCGGGGATTGGGTCGTAAATCTCCTGGGACAGTAGCAAGTTTTAAGGAACATCAAGACCAGCATAGCTCATTACCTCCAATTTCTCTCCAAGAACAAGAACATTTACAAACTCGTGCAGCTATCCCCTATCGGGATATTCACTTACGAGATTCTACGGAGATAATTCAAGAACGAAGAAGAAAAGAACAGGAAGCTAGTGAGCTAGAACCTACTAGTCAGTGGAAAAAACGTTGGCTGTTGTTAAAAAATAAACCAAATAAAACTCCGTAATTTTATTGAATCAATTAACCTTGATGTAATTTTTAAAGTTAAATTTGTTGACCTGATGATAAGTATAATAGCGGATTTCCAAAAATACCGAAAAGATGATAATTAAAATAAATAAGTAAAAAATTAAATTTATACGTTAAGGTAAGAAATATTAGCCTAATTTTCTAGTAGGATAATATAAAAATATATTTTTCAAGTAAGCAACATTGGGAATTTAAGGTTAGAGTTGAAAAAGCTAGATACCAGAAATTTCCAAGATAAAAAAAAATGCTTGAGCCACTATCTGGATTTTCTCTATTCAATACAACTAACTCCCCTATTGTGAATCATTCTGAACTTGCTTCGGCAAAAATTTTAGTTATTGATGATCGCCCTCTAAGTCGGATGACAGTAGTAGATCTTCTGCAATTAGAAGGCTACGAAGTGCTAGAGTCTGATGGGGAACCTCAAGTTTTGGAATCTGTCATCAACACACAACCAGATTTGGTATTGTTGGATGTGATGTTGGGTGAAATAGACGGCTTTGCTCTGTGTCAAAAAATCAAACAGGATATCCGGACTCAAGATATTCCGATTGTGTTGATGACGGTTGGAGACTGTCGTGAATATCGTCTGAAAGTTACACAAGCAGGGGCGGATGAATTATTGACTAAACCTATAGACCGTTTAGAGCTTTCTAAAAGAGTCAAAACTCTCATCACGCAAAAACAGCTTAACGAAGGGTTAAATCAGACAGAACAAGTTTTATTCACCATCGCTAAAGTACTAGAGGAGAGTCGCTCTTCTGAGCGCGGTGGCTCTGGTGTTAGAGGGGTTTGTTTAGTAAAAGCTTTTGGAGAATATCTGAGACTGACTCCCGAAGCAATTAACAATTTAGTTTTTGCTGCTCATCTTCATGATATTGGGACAATTGCAATTCCTGATGCAGTGATGCTCAAAAAAGGCGAGCTTACTCCTGATGAAACAGAGGTAGTCCGACAGCACGTATTAATTGGGGAAAATATTTGTCGCCCCTTACGCAACCGAAAAGAAGTTTTACCCATTATTCGCCACCATCATGAGAAATGGGATGGAACGGGTTATCCTGATGGACTCTCAGGGGAGCAAATTCCCTATTTAGCTCAAATATTTCAGATTATTGACATTTATGATGCTTTAACTAGCGATCGCCCCCATAAACAAGCCTATTCCCCAGAAGAAGCTCTAGCAATTATTGCCGAAGAAACTCAAAAAGGCTGGCGGAATCCTCAACTAGTGGCAGAATTTACGAAATTTATTGAGATATTAGTAAAGAACAAATAGTAACCCACAACCAACAGCCAACAGGAAGTAGTAGCATAAAAAATACTTTTGCGATTCTGCCGTAACTCAAGCTATACTCCAAGCGATTATTATAAACAATCTCAAGAGTTATGGTAGCGGTAGCAATTTTAGCAGCAGGAAAGGGAACTCGTATGAAATCCGATCTCCCGAAAGTCTTACATTTATTAGCAGGGCGATCGCTAGTAGAACGAGTCTTAGATAGTTGTAACCTACTACAACCCACAAGGCAAATTGTCATTGTCGGCTATCAAGGAACAAAAGTTCAACAAGGATTAAGTCATCGTCAAAAAGTAGAATTTGTCGAGCAAACAGAACAATTAGGTACTGGTCATGCAGTACAACAACTGATCCCCCATCTGCAAGATTATGAAGGGGATATTTTAGTGTTAAATGGCGATGCTCCTTTGCTTCGCCCCGAAACTTTACAAAGTTTAGTTACCAGCCATCAAACCCATAAAAATGCAGCAACTCTTTTAACCGCCAAGTTACCAAATCCTCAAGGTTATGGCAGAGTTTTTTGCAATGAAGAAAATCTGATTACTCAAATTATAGAAGAAAGAGACTGTAATCAACAGCAAAAACAAAATAATAGGGTCAATGCTGGTATTTATTGCTTTAATTGGCAAAAATTAGCTGAAGCTCTCCCAAAACTTTCTACTAACAACGACCAAAAAGAATATTATTTAACTGAGGTAGTAGATTATTTAGAGCCGGTGATGGCGATAGACGTTGAGGATTACCAAGAAATTAGTGGAATTAACGATCGCCTACAACTAGCCAATGCCTACAACATTCTACAGACAAGGATTAAAGAGCATTGGATGAGAGCAGGAGTAATGATGCTCAATCCTGAAAGTATAACTATTGATGAAACTGTGGAACTACAACCTGATGTAGTTATTGAACCCCAGAGCCATTTACGTGGTCATAGTAAAATTGGTGCTGGAACTCGCATTGGTCCTGGTAGCTTGATAGAAAATAGTACTATTGGGGAAAATGTCACTGTTCTATACTCAGTGGTGAGAGATTCAGAGGTAGGAAATAATACTACTGTTGGTCCTTATGCTCACTTAAGAGGTAGTGCGAAAATAGCCCAAGATTGTCGGGTTGGTAATTTTGTCGAAATTAAGAAAAGTACTCTGGGAGAAAATACCAATGTAGCTCACCTTTCCTACTTGGGAGATGCGACGTTAGGCGATCGTGTTAATGTGGGAGCAGGGACAATTACTGCTAACTACGATGGAGTCAAAAAACATCCCACAAATATTGGTAATAACACCAAAACAGGTTCTAATAGTGTCCTAGTTGCTCCTGTAACCCTAGGAGAAAATGTTACGGTAGCTGCTGGCTCTGTCGTAACAAAAGATGTACCAGATCGATGTCTAGTTATTGCGCGTTCTCGTCAAAGAGAAATACCAAATTGGGAAATTACATCAAGATAAGTAAGAAGGATGAATTATAAGGGATGAAGGATGAAGGATGAGGAAGTAGCAAGTAGCAAGTAGCAAGTAGCAAGTAGCAAGTAGCAAGTAGCAAGTAGCAACTAATAACTAACAACTAACAACTAACAATCCCCAATCCCCATTCCCCCCGGGAGGAGACTTAATATATCTAGGTATTGAACCCAAAATAGATCGGTTTTGTAATGAAGTCTCCTTCGGTGCCCCAATCCCCAATCCCTACTTCCTATTCAGCAATCTCCCAAAGCAAGTGCAAAGATAAGTTAAGCTAGTTTATTGCAGCACTTGCGCTAAATTTTTTAACACAGCCAAAAGAATACTGTTATGGGAAGCGAAAGAATTACTTTATTATCCAGCCGAGAAATTGACAAAATGCGAAAAGCAGGGCAACTAGCAGCAGAATTGTTAGATCACCTTGCACCAATGGTTAAACCAGGGGTTAGTACTCTCGAAATTAACGACGAAGCAGAAAGATGGACTCAAGCCAAGAGAGCAAAAAGCGCACCTTTAGGTTATGGGCCAAAAAATAACCCCTTTCCCAAGTCAATTTGTACTAGTGTTAATGAAGTAATCTGTCATGGTATTCCCAACGCCCAACAAATTCTTCAAGATGGAGATATTATCAACATTGATGTTACTCCAATTTTAGATGGTTATCACGGAGATACTTCTCGAACCTTTTTAGTAGGTACTCCTTCCCCTGAAGCTAAGAAATTAGTGGAAGTAACAGAAGAATGTCTCAGAAGAGGTATTGCAGCAGTCAAGCCAGGGGGAAAAATTGGGGATATTGGCGCAGCAATTCAAGAATATGCGGAAAGTCACGGTTATTCTGTAGTTAGAGATTTTGTCGGACATGGGGTTAGTCATATCTTCCATACTGCTCCTCAAATACCTCACTATGGAACAAAAGGGAAAGGCAAAAGAATTAAGCCAGGAATGGTGTTTACTATTGAACCGATGATTAACCAAGGAACTTGGGAAGCAGTGATGTTAGATGATGGCTGGACAGCCATTACCGCAGATGGCAAGTTATCCGCCCAATTTGAACACACAATCGCTGTTACCAAAGATGGGGTAGAAATTCTCACCCTCAGAGATTAAGTACCATTACAAAATTATACCGTTTCTCAAAAGTAATAAGAGACTTGGCAGAAGTAAGGGCAACAAGCAACAGGTTAAATAAGGGTTTGAGAGTTTTTTCCTAATAATAAATAACTTTTTATCTATTGAGCAAATGCACGATAATTGGTATTATTTGTACATTCAAAAGTCAAGAGCTTCCTATGTAATAAGTAATAACAATCAATCCCTATTGCCTATTTCCTACTTGCTAGTTGCTAGTTGCTACTTGCTATCTCAACTATCGCGACCTTATAACGCGCTAACTAGTTAATATTCAGAGCGTCGGACATTAAAACAACACCATTCCCCCCGCTTCCAGAGAGCAGCAATTGTCCAACCTTGTCCCTCTACTACATCGGCAATTTTATCGGCTTGTTCTACTAAAATTCCGCTTAAGATTGCCCAACTTTTATCATGAGTAATAAGATCAAATTTAGGAAAAAGCTCCATAATTGTATCTGCTAGGATGTTACAGACAATGCCATCATAGGTAGTTCCTAGGGTCGGCAGTTTTTCGATACTGCCTTCAAGGACTTTGAGCTTTTGTGGGTCAATATTATTGAGTTTGAGATTAGTCTTGGTGGTTTTAACTGCTAGAGGATCAGTATCGATGGCGTGAACCTCTTTAGCTCCTAAAAGTAATGCGGACAGAGATAGGATACCAGAGCCACAGCCGATATCTGCAATAGTTTGGTTTCCTGCTCCCTGAGACAAACGCATTTCTAGAGATTCCAGGCACAATTGGGTAGTGGGATGAGTACCTGTGCCAAAAGCTGCACCAGGATCAAGACGCAGTAATAATCGCTCAATTTCTTGAGGAGATTCCAGCCAAGCGGGATAAATCAAAAAGCGATCGCCTATTGATTGGGGTTGCCAGTGTTGTTTCCAGCTACTAGCCCAATCTTCATCATCAATGAGATGACAATTTACTTGGGGTGGTGATGCTTCCAATACTAGAGCATCTTGTTCTAACCATAAAGACAAAGTTGAGATATCAAGGGACTTTATTGATATTTCACTTAAATAGGCTTTGATCAAAAAAGAGTCTGGTTTTGTTTCGGTAGCAGTTCCCGAACAACCAAATTTCTCTAATTGCCAATAAACTGATTCTTCCATAACTGGGTCGCAAACTACGACGATTTCCCACCAGCGCTCGGACATGAATTTCTCCTGGTAACAGGTTTTATAACAACAATGTATCTACGATAGCTTAACCGTATAAGCATCTCGGATGCCAGCTACTTTGGTAATTTCTTTCAGAATTCCCTCTGGTAAGGGGTCGTCAAGGCTAAGAACCATAACAGCTTCACCCCGAACAATTTTCCTTCCTACCTGCATACTCGCAATATTGACATTATAACTACCTAAAAGAGAACCAATTTTACCAATAATTCCAGGCATATCTCGGTGTAAGGTAAACAGCATATATTCACTGGGAGGAACATTAATCGGAAATTCATCTAGAGCAGTGATGCGAATTTCCCCATCTCCAAGTAAAGCTCCAGTAACAGAGTGTTTGCCACTTGAGCCTTCTGCTTCTAAATACAGTGAACCACCAGAATAGTCCCGTACTGAAGTATCTTTGGTTTCAATAACTCTGATACCTCTTTCTTTAGCTTCTATGCTGGCATTAACATAATTGACTCTTTCTCTGAGAGCTTGAGATAAAAGTCCTTTAAGCGCGCCTATGATAATAGGCTTAGTATCTTGGTTGGCTATTTCTCCTTGCAAACGAATATTTAATGATTCTATTCTGCCTCCAGCTAGCTGACCTACCATATTGCCTAAAGTTTCTGCTAGTGTCAGGTAAGGTCTAAGTTTTTCCATCACATCAGGGTTGAGTCCTGGGATATTAACAGCAGATCGCGCTGGAAGACCTAGTAAAACGTCTCTAATTTGTTCTGCTACATCCACAGCTACATTTACCTGAGCTTCGGCGGTAGATGCTCCTAAATGGGGAGTTAAGACTAAATTAGAACCCAATTCAGTTAGGGGAGATTCTTCTAAAGGCTCACTACTATAAACATCTAGAGCAGCCCCTCCAATTTTGCCTTCTTTTAAGGCTTCTGCTAAAGCAGATTCGTCGATAGTACCACCGCGAGCGCAGTTAATAATGCGAGCATTGGGCTTCATTTTAGCTATGGCTTCGGCATTAATCAGATTTGCTGTTTCTGGAGTTTTGGGAATATGTAGAGTGATGTAATCAGCTTCAGCGAATAAGAAATCTAAATCCACTAGACGACATCCTAAACGCTCCGCTCTTTCCTCGGAAACAAAGGGGTCATAAGCCAGTAATTTCATGCCCATAGCACGGGCTACGGTAGCGACGTGCGCCCCAATTTTACCTAACCCGATTACTCCTAGGGTCTTTTTATAAACCTCATTACCCATAAATTTTTTCCGTTCCCATTTGCCAGCTTTAACTGATTGATTGGCATCGGGAATTTGACGGGATAAGGATAGCATCATTGCTAGGGCGTGTTCTGCAGCAGCGATGGTATTACCTTCGGGGGAGTTTACTACTACGATTCCTTGACGGGTTGCAGCAGGAACATCAATGTTATCTACTCCTACTCCTGCACGTCCAATAATTTTGAGATTCTTACCTGCTTCAATTACTTCTTTGGTAACTTTTGTTCCAGATCGAAGCATTAAAGCGTCGTATTGGGGAATAATTTTGATTAATTCCTCTAGAGGTAGCTTGGTTTGCACATCTACTTGGGCTACCTGAGAGAGAATATCAATTCCAGCTTGATCGATGGGATCGGAGACGAGAACTTTTGACATAGTCATTCCATCTGAGAATAATGATTAAGATTTCCAGTCATTAACCAAATCATAGAATAGCATCGGAGTCCCTTTTAAAAGCATTTATTCCATCTTTAAGTTTGATGTGGTTTTTGGTTCAGTTTTGTATCTTCCTCGGTTCAAAGAGTCTAGGACTTATTAAAATTTCAACTGTAGCCTTAGTTCTCTACCAGCCATGAGTCAAACTACAGTTAATTTTGCCGATATTAAAGTAGAAACACCTAGTATCGAAACAGTACAGCAAGCATATCAAGATATCCATCGGGCTTTAGATCAGGCTCAGACTAGAGAAGAAAGTCAAGAAGCTCTAGAACAATGGGATGCTTTGCGCCGTCGTCTAGATAGTTGGAAAGCTCTGGTGTCCCTCAATTTTAGTCAGGATACTCGCAACGAAGCTTATAAAAAAGCTCAGGAATATAGCGACGAGATCAAACCAAAATTGACGGCTTTGGAAATAGAGATGAAGCGGAAATTGTTGGCTAGCGATCGCAAAAAAGATTTAGAGGATATTTTAGGCACACACGCTTTTAATTTGTGGGAAGCAGATGTCACTACTTTTGATCCTGTTATAGAAGAAGATTTGGTTAAAGAATCGAAGTTGGTTAATGAGTATATCGAATTGTTAGCTGCTGCGGAAATTGAATTTTTAGGGGAGACTGTTAATTTATCTGGTATTCGCAAATATACTCAAGACAAAGATAGAGAGACTCGCTATCAAGCAGAAAAAGCGAGATGGCAGTTTTTTAGCCAAAATAAAGCTAAATTGGACGAAATTTATGATAATTTAGTGAGCTTACGTCACCAGATGGCGCAAAAGTTGGGATACGAGGACTATATTGGTTTGGGTTATAAAAGAATGCAACGCATTGACTATAATCAAGCGGATGTAGCTCGCTATCGGGATGAGGTTGTTAAGGAAGTTGTACCTTTAGCAGAAAAGATTATTACAGAGAAAGCCAGCAAGCTAAATTTAGACCGAATTCAGTTTTGGGATGAGCCGGTATTTGACTTAAAGGGAAACCCTGCACCCCAAGGGGATGAAGCCTGGATGTTAAAACAAGCCCAACAGATGTTTGATGGGATGCACCCAGAGTTAAGTAGTTTCTTTCGCATGATGGTGGAAGGAAATCTTTTAGACTTGGATACTCGCCCTGGTAAAGCTGGTGGTGGTTTTTGTACTGGGTTTCCTAGTTATAATGTTCCCTATATTTTTGCGAATTTTAATGGCACAAAAGGGGATGTAGAAGTATTTACCCACGAAATGGGTCATGCTTTCCAATGTTGGCAAAGTCGTAACCTATCAGTATTTGATTATTTATGGCCTACTTTCGAGTCTTGTGAGATTCACTCTATGAGTTTAGAGTTTCTTACATGGCCCTTTATGGATAAGTTTTTTGCTCAAGATGGCGATCGCTTTCGTCAAATTCATTTAGCAGAATCAATCCTCTTTTTACCCTATGGTTGTGCTGTGGATCATTTTCAGCATCTTGTTTATGCTAACCCTGAAGCTACACCAGCAGAAAGAAATAAGATGTGGCAAGATATGGAAGCTCGTTATCTTCCCTGGCGAGAATATGGGGATTTAGAACATCCTTTACAGGGTGGTTTATGGCAAGAAAAACATCATATCTACTGTTATCCTTTCTACTATATTGACTATACCCTAGCCTCCTGTTGTGCTATGCAGTTTTGGGTTAAAGCAACAAGCGATCGCAATTCGACCCTAGCTGAATATATCGCTTTATGTCGTCGTGGTGGTCAAGCTCCATTTCAAGAGTTGGTTAAATCTGCTAATTTGGTGTCCCCTTTTCAGGAGGGTTGTTTAAAAGAAGTTGTAGCCCAAGGGAGGGAATTTTTACAGCTTTAAGAATTAGTGAAGCGGGGATTGGTGAAGCACGGATTAGGAATTGGTGATGGTTGATAGTTGATAGTTAATTATTGATTACCCAGTCTCTCGTCCCCCAATCTCCCAGTCCCCTTTTCCCTGACCTGTAATATCTAGAATCTTAAGTGTTTTAGGTCATCACTGAGCAGAGCGATCGCGTTTAAATAAAAAAACAGAACTATTTAAGAAGTACATCTAACTACTAAAACAAGATGCAAGTTAGACCTGCTACATCTGATGATGTATCGTTAATTTTTACGTTTATTCAAAAGAAGTCAGAATTTGACCGCAATCTTGGTGCTTTCACTGGTGAATTGAAAGTATCTGAAGACAAAATACGTAAAACACTTTTTGGCAAAATTCCTTTTTCTTATGTTTTATTTGCAGAAGATTTAGAGAAGGAACTAGGATTTGCTTTATATTGCTTTCGATATTCCTCATTTGCTGGTCAACCTAGTATTTGGTTAGACGATCTTTACATAGACAAACCAATGAGAAGCCAAGGAGCAGGATCGGCATTAATGAATTATCTTGCTACTATTGCACAAAAAAATAACTGTACTCATCTTGCTTGGAATGCGGATGCTAGAAACACTCGGGGAGTGAGTTTTTATCATAGTTTAGGGGCAAAAATAATTAAACAGGAAGAAAATCGCTGTTTTTTCCAGTGGATTCCTAAAATAAAAGTCTAGAATAATAATAATAAATAAAAAATTATTCAAAAGCAAATTACAAATTAGTTATATTCAAGTTAACCATGACTACAATAACTCCATCCCCTGTTAAAACTAAAATCCCCAAAGTTACTAAAGTTCCAGCCATTATTACCACTATTCAAGCCATGTTCGATCAATTTGGCTTGTTAGAAAGAACTCAAAAAAAGTATGGAGATATTTTTTACACTCCTAAATCTTCAATGTTTCCCCCATACGTTATATTTAGTGACCCTAAAGGAATTGAACAGGTATTCACTGCCGATCCTAATTATTTTGAAATCAATCAACAAACAAGCGCGCCTGTAAGAGCCTTATTAGGAGATTATTCTCTAGTTTTACTAGATGGAATAGAACATAAAAGACAGCGTAAACTATTAATGCCTCCTTTTCATGGGGAAAGGATGAAAAGTTATGGTCAAACCATTGCAGATGTAACTCAAAAAGTTATCTCCCAATGGCAAGTAGGACAATCTATTTGTATTCGTGACTATACTCAAGAGATATCCTTACGAGTTATTTTAAAAACCATTTTTGGTTTAGATGAAGGGGAAAGATACGAGCAACTAAGAGAACTTTTAGTTGATTGGTTAGATATATTTAACTCCCCTGGTAAATCGTTGTTTCTTTTCTTACCTTGGTTACAAAAAAATTTAGGAAATTGGACTCCGTGGGGACAATTCCTCAGACAAAAACAACTGATTCACGATATCTTAAATACCGAGATAGACCGCAGAAGAAATAATCCTGATACTCTGGGAGAGGATATTCTTAGTCTCATGATTTCTGCTCGTGATGAAGATGATCAACCCATGAGTAAAGAAGAAATCAGAGATGAATTAATGACCATGCTATTTGCTGGACATGAAACTACTGCTAGTACTTTAGCTTGGGAATTTTACTGGCTACATTATCTTCCAGAAGTGGGTCAAAAATTCATGACAGAATTAAATTCTCTTGCAGATAAAACAGATTACAGTGCTATTCTGAAACTGCCCTATTTAAACGCAGTAGTATCAGAAACTTTAAGAATGAATCCTGTAGTAGCTATGACAGGTCGTCATCTAACAAAACCATTTGAGTTAATGGGATATACATTGGAAGCTGGTACTTCTCTATTTCCCTGTATATATCTCACTCATCAACGAGAAGATATTTATCCTGAACCAAAGCAATTTAAACCCGAAAGATTCCTCGAAAGACAATTTTCTCCTTATGAATATTTACCCTTCGGTGGTGGTAATCGTCGTTGTTTAGGTTATGCTTTTGCCTTATTTGAAATGAAGCTAGTTTTAGTTACTATTTTGTCTCAAGTAGAATTAGAGCTATTAGATAATCGTCCCTTAAAATCGGTACGTCGTGGTATTACTTTTACTCCTGCTAGTGGCGTAAAAATGAGAGTTAAAGCGATTAAATAGTCAAAAAAATTGATAATTGTTAATTGTTGATGGTTCATTGATAAACTGATCACTGATGACTGATAATTGATCGCTTATTTAAGTATCAGAAAATATCAAAAACATGACTAAAATTTTAACTATAATAGCTGGATGTTCGGCTGTTTTTCTCAGTTTGGTGATCAATATTGCGCCAGCTAAAGCTGCTTCTATTGCAATCTCTAATGCGGGATTTGAAGAGCCTAATTTAGAAGGAGTAGAGCCGATTGTGGGGAATGAAATTTTCACCTTTGAAACTCCTCCTGGATGGGAATTATACGATCCTTCTGGTTTAATACCTACTGATACTAATCTATCAACTTCCTATCCTGGTGTCTGGAATCCTTCTTCCGATTTTTTTACTGGCGAAGCACCTGAAGGTGAGAATATTGGTGCTATTTTTCTAAATCAGACTCCTGGTAGTGGTGTGGTGGGTTTGAGCCAAACTCTGACCGATACTTTACAGGCAAATACACAATATACTTTGCAAGTTGAAGTGGGAAATCCTGGCTCTCCTTTTTTCGCTGATTTTCCTGGTTACAAAATACAACTATTAGCAGGAGACAGTGTTATCGCTGAAGATAATAATACTCTAAACATAGCTGAGGGAGATTTTAGTACTTCTACTATTATCTATAGCACTTCCAGCAATGATTTTAATTTAGGACAGCCATTACAAATCAGACTGTTGACTTATAGCAGTAATTTTCTTATACAGACTTATACATTGTTCTAAAAAATGTGTAAGTATTTTGGTACGTTAACTCAATAGGTGTAGAATATAGAGACATCGCCAACGATGTTTATGACAGGGGAGACGCCTTG
>JASJCP010000279.1 GCA_030065935.1 Xenococcaceae cyanobacterium MO_167.B27 | reverse complement strand
GATACCGATGCACCGATTTGCTCAACCAGAAGAGATAGCGAAAGCAGTGCTATTTCTAGCTAGCGAAGATTCTTCTTTCATCCTCGGGGAAGAGTTAGTCGTCGATGGTGGTTGGACTGAACTCTAAACTATATACCCTTGCCTTGCTATAGTGTAGGCTTTTGGAAGACAGGCATTATAACGAAGCCCAAGCTGCTTTGCAATTCCTTATATCATGTCAGGTTGAATGCTCCCGATTAAGCTGCCTTCACTTTAGGGCATCAATGATAGAACATCAAACCTCAGGTGTTGCACAGAGGTGAATGATAAATACATTTCCTAAAGCATTAGAAGCTTTTTGTACCACTATGTCTTTTCATTTTGACAGGTGGTTAAATCATAATTGCAACGTATTTGCAGCCTACAAAAAGAGTTTGGGCTTAATTTTTGTTTCAGTACGGCTTCTTGAACAGCTGCAAAATCTTGTTGCGCAGAGAATTTCAGACGGACATTTAGATAAATCTGAAGTAGAGGAAGTTGTACTAGTACTAGAAAGTGAGTATCCTTTTTACCAAGGTGTCGCAGGCAATACAAGACGCGAGACCCTCGCTTTTACTGCAAGCCGCGTCGCGGAGCAGATGGGAGCAACACTTGAAGAGACGGAGTCATTAATTTAGGATGACTCTGAGCTGCCGAAAGGGTTATCAAGGAGAACAATTGAGCCTATTGTACTTCTTAAACCTTAGAGGATGTCTGAAAAGTCGTGGGGAATTGCGATCGCTAACAAAAACGAGAAAAACTCTCGCTACATTTAAATCTGTTAATACCTACAAAAGACAGCAATGAGAGTAATGAAGACATCATATCTTACTGATTTAACAGACATATTAATTACTTAGCAAATCCTATTAATTAATACCCTTATTGACGAATTAGTTTGAGTCGTAAACAGTCAATTTTAGGGTAATTAATAAAAATTAGCTCAACTTTAGATTCTCAAAGGGCAGTAAAAATTATCCTTTTTCTGCCTATTTCTTGATGTTTATATTCAAGAGACTTACTTATTTAACTTATTTTTTTTAGTTAAAAAAAATAAAAAAATATTTCCAAAAAAATTATTATTTTTTAATAAATATGATATTATTTTACTGAGGTTAATATTAACAGTTAATTCTGATAACTCTTAGTATTAGACTTTAACAATTTTGGAACATTTTTCTGGAAGAAATTTATGACACTTACACTTGATAGTTCGCCACAAAACGAAATGCTCGACGCAATTGTTATCGGCGGGGGTCCTGCTGGAGCAACTGCTGCATACAAATTAGCAGCAGAAGGTCACTCAGTTCTTTTATTGGAAAAGGCACAGTTTCCCCGATTTCATATTGGCGAGTCCATGGTGCCCTACTTATCTAGGCTGTTGGAGATGATAGGTGTCTCTGAAAAAGTTAAGGAAGCCCAATTCGTCAGGAAGGCAGGAGTCGAATTTTTATATCAGCCAACTCAAGATCTAAGACGACAAATTTTTACTAACTTAGCAGAAGGACAAAATACACTGACCTATAACCTTAATCGTGCTCGTTTCGATCAAGTTTTACTAGAGCACGCTAAGGATACAGGAGCTAAAGTTTTACAAGAAGCCGATGTCAAAAAGCTGATCTTCGATGGCGAAAGGCTTGTTGGAGTTGAATATCAGTATCAAGGTCAAAGACATGAAGCCCGAGCAGGTTTTGTAGTAGATGCTAGTGGACGGGCTGGATTGATTTCCAAGCATTTCAACCTCCGAAAAATGAATTATACGTTGGAAAATGTTGCTGTTTTTCAGCACTATACAAATATAGTGCAAGAAAATAATCCAGGTGTTGTAGGTGATGTACTGTTCAACGGACATGACGATGGTTGGCTTTGGGGTATTCCTATTGAATCGGACGTACTCAGCGTTGGAGCTGTCATGCCACGAAGGATACTAAAACAGAGCAATCCCGAGGATATCTTTAAAGAACATCTTGAGCGGGCTCCCCGCATCAAGCGTGCGATAGAAGGTGCAACACCCCAGTTTGAAAAACCGAAGGTAGAGCTAGATTTCTGCTACTATTCCGAGAAGTTTACAGGACCTGGATATTTTTTGGCTGGCGATGCAGTTTGTTTTGTAGATCCTCTATTCTCTGGAGGACTTTTTCTCAGCATGGTCTGTGGACTAAAAGCAGCTGAAGCAATTCACGAAATCTTCACTGGTAAGAATGAAAAAGAAGCGTCTAGATACTTTACGAACTTCTGCAAAACAGCCTATGATTCTTACTTCCGATTGGTCTACAGTTTTTACTACGAATTTGATAGAAATATGAATCGTATGGGTCTAGAATTACCTGGCGGTTTCCGCTTTGTACTGCAAACGTTTGCTGGAGATTTCTGGGCTGATGAGGATCAACCTGTAATGAACTATCTACGTTCCAAGAAAGAATGGGATACTTTCGAGGAGCCTTTCGAGCCTGTTTATAAGTGTCCCATCTACCCAGATAATCATTACAGAGCGGCAGATATACCTAATCTGCCTCCTCCAGAAGATTTTCTACAAACAATTCCGACAGATCAAAAATTGGTGCAAGTTTAACTAATAGTTTCGGTGACTAAGTCACCGAAACCCAGTTTCAAAGGATGAACGCCTTTCTGGGTTTTTGTCAATGAAGCCCCAGATTTTTATTCTATCGTTGCTCCTTCTTCTGAGTGCTTAACTTAATTAGAAGGAGTATTATCCCATGCCCTAACAGAAGTGATTGAGGCTTCGGGAAAGCATTGGGTCACAGAGATTGAGCGATCGCTCAATCTGATGTGGAATGGTCAATGGCAACGAGTTGAACGGGTAGCAGAAGGATTAAAAACTAATCATCCAGAAAGCTTTAGTCACAAACTCGTTCGCTGTCGAAACGGTGAGCAAGGAGAGATTTGGTCTTTTACCAAAGTGGTTCGCCATCAAAATGTATCAAAAATATAAACCGACAAACCCTGACCAAAATTCTTCCCACCTACTTACCGAGGAAATAATTTTGGAGAAAAGTAAAGGAAATCAACCAAAATGAAAAATAGTAGAGTCCAGCAAAAACAAAATCAGCGAACAGAATGCCTTGTTACCCAGACTAGATTTTCTGAAAATTTTATCGGTTTTAGTATACTAGTTGCTGTCATTGTTTGGACCGTATGGTTGATTCTAACTGGTCCTAATCGAGCATTTTCTAATCTGATTGCTAACTGGGAAGCTGCCGTAACTATGGTTTTTGGCTCTATAGTTGCTGGTGGCACAAGTATGGGTGGGGGAGCAGTCGCTTTTCCAGTTTTTACCAAGGTACTTCAGGTCCCGCCACAGGAGGCAAAGGTATTTTCTTTAGCTATTCAAAGTGTGGGGATGAGCGCAGCTACATTTGCCATTGTAGCAATGGGGACTAGAGTGGAGTGGCGGTTCGTCCGTTGGGCAAGTCTTGGAGGTGTCCTAGGTATCATTGTAGGAGATGTCCTATTAGCCCCCGTTCTCCCGCCGACTTTTGTCAAGATGTTTTTCACTATGGTAGTGAGTAGTTTTGGGGTTGTATTGCTCGCTTTAAATCGAACTAAAAGAAAGCGAAATTTGGATATTTTCTGGTGGGGAAAATGGGAACGCCTTTTCTGTCTAATAGTGGGACTGTTCGGGGGAATCATGGGGGGTCTAGTAGGCAGTGGTATGGATATCCTTGGTTTTTCTGTAATGATCTTACTATTCAACTTGTCTGAAAAGTGTAGTACCCCAACCTCTGTAATTTTAATGGCTATCAATGCTGTAGCTGGCTTTATCCTTCACAAATTTTTCATAGGAGATTTTGTCGAGCCTGTTCTTGACTATTGGCTAGCAGCAGTACCGGTGGTTGTAGTCGGTGCGCCAGCAGGTGCCATAATATGCAGTTTATTGAATCAAACAACTGTTGTAAGAATACTTCACTGCCTCATCTTAATCGAGTTAGTTAGCTCTCTTGTACTTATTCCTCTAAATGTTACTTTAATCTGTTTCTCTGTGTTAATATTTGCCCTGTTTTGTTTGATTTACTACTGGGTATATCTCATGGGTAAAAAGAGAAGCCGCTTAACGGAAAAGTTTACTTGGCAAACAAGGCAAATTTGAGGATGATGAGGTGACAATGGCAGCTAAAAAATTGTCGCCCCTTTTCCTGAAACTTAAGAAAACTCAAAAAAATTTTTCTTTCAATCTTTATTAGGATAATGCACCATCAATACTTCTCTAATTGCTATAATAACCATCGCGACCACGACCATAAAAGTGACGGTGATAGTCATAGTCACTTTTATGGCGAATTTAATTTACTAGAAGAACTGAAGTCAGTAAGTATCGTTTTGATTTTATTTACTACTGGGCTAGTTTTTTATAATTTTCTGCACAATACCCCTTGGTCAATCGCGGAATATGTAGTTTTTATTCCCGCCTATCTAATAAGTGGCTCGACTGTATTAACCAGTTGGGAGATATTATAATCATCAAGCCAGGGGAGAAAGTTCCTTTAGATGGGGAGATATTATCGGGGAATTCTCAAATAGACACTTCTGCACTCACAGGGAAATCTTTACCCCAAACTGTCAGAGAAGGAGACACGATCCTAGCTGGTGCGATTAACCAAACAGGTAGTTTAACTGTTCGAGTCACCAAACTGTTCACCTAGGGTTTTAAAACTATAATTTCTCTTCTGCGCTTTGTACTTGTTAATAAATCATTTTTTAAATAAAAAAATAATGTTATTTCAACTTAAAAAACTCTTGAAATCATTAAAAATTAAGTTAAAATATCGCCTATCTCAAAAAGTGATTTTATGTATATTTGGTGCAATTTTAGTAATCGAAGGGTTGACTTTTTTTCCTTCAGTTCAAGGGCGAGAACAAGAGCTTTTATCTCACCTTAAAGAAGTTTCGGCTGCAAAAATTATGGGAATTTTAACTACTTATCCCAATATTTCTGAAGCAGAATTTATAGATTGTTTAAGTTCTCTTAGACTGAGTGATTCTTATATCCGAGGAGGATTGGTTTATCTATCTTCTGGGCAATTGGTTGGAACTTTTGGAGAACCCCCACAACTATCTATTTCTCAAGTAGATGATTATCGACCCAAGCTTAATGGTTCTTTCTACGATGATGTAGTTTGGTCTGGTACTCGAATGATGACGAAATACACTATTATTGTTCGTCACGATGCTTCTAATGTCAG
>JASJCP010000106.1 GCA_030065935.1 Xenococcaceae cyanobacterium MO_167.B27 | reverse complement strand
TATCCCTCATGCTAGATTCATTGAGATGTTGAGCTATAAAGGAGCAATGAAGGGAATTAAGGTGATAACCAGCGAAGAAAGTTATACATCTCGCGCTAGTTTTTTGAACTTAGATTTTATTCCCAGTTACGGAGATGATAATGCTAGAGAAATTAAGTTTAGTGGTTATCGCTCAAGCAGAGGGACCTACAAAATCAAAGGAGAAAAAATAAGAATCAATGCGGACGTTAATGGCAGTTATAACATTTTAAGAAAAGCGATGAAGTGCGGTCTTGGGGGTTTCCCCCATGAGCAACTTCATCAAGAAGTAGTCCCAACAGCTTTCAGCCAAGGGATAGAGGGCGTTGTAGTTCGTCCTATCAGGGTTACTCCTGGTGCAGCTAAATAAGAGTCGATGTAATATTTGACTATGTTTTTAGTAACTATAAACCTTTAGTAACAGGTGCAACCCAAAGATGATTTTGCTGTCTCCAACCAGTAATTAATTCTCCACCGCTTATAATCGGTCGCTCTTTCTGATATGCTTGGTATATGATGGGGTGTTGTTTTGTCCCAGAATCTTCTACAGAAAAAACTAAAGGTTTATCTAAATAATAAGTACCACCTCGAATCATTACTGTAACTGGTTGTTGCAACTTACCACCTTGTTGCTGTTTGAGTTGGCGTATTCTATTCCGTGCTTGTTCAATAGTGGCGAATGCTCCATCAGTAGAATCAGAATTAGTTTGGGGTAATCTACCAGAATAAGAATCTTTCCCATCAGGAGCAACGTAAAAAATTAATGCTGCTGGCTCAGAAGAATTAGATTTATTAGAGTTGTGAATAACAGCAGCAATCAAGGTGGGGGTAGTTGTTGCTAACCATCCAATACCTAGCCAAGTTAAAAAATTGCGACGATTCATATGGTTACAGAGATAGGTAGATTATGAGAAATTAAATTTATAAGTAAATACTTATAATATGGAGAAGTCAGTTGCCAAATAGGAATGACATCAAATCGATTATTTCGATGGTGGATAGCCTTAAACAAGTTAAAAGTTTTCCTGATTTTGTACGTCGTGAAATTGGTTCATCCCTTTATGATGCACAATGCGGAGAAAAACCACATAACGCTAAACCTTTCAAAGGTATCGGTGGCGGAGTTTTTGAGATTGTTACGCGGTTTGATTCTGATACTTACAGAACAGTTTACGCATTGCAAATTGGCAACAGCATATATGTGCTACACGCGTTTCAAAAAAAATCACCCAAAGGAATTAAAACCGCTCAAAAAGATGTGGACTTGATAAAAAAACGTTATAAACAAGCAGTAGAAAAATCTAAGGAGAAAAAACAATGAGTCAAGAAAATACATCCATTGAATTTATAGAAAGTAGTGGTAATGTTTTTGCTGACATGGGTTTAGAAGATGCAGAAGAACTTTTGACTCGTGCCAAACTAGGTTATGCTGTCCGCAAGATTTTAGAAAGTCGTAACTTGAAACAACAAGAAATTGCTTCTCTGCTTAATATTAAACAGCCAGAAGTCTCTAATCTAATGCAAGGGAAATATCATTTGTTTTCTGAAAGCCGTTTGTTTAGTTTCTTAAATAAACTGGAACAAAAAATACTTATCCAAATCACTCAGCATAATGTTGGAGAACCATTGATTGATGTTGCTATGGAAAAATAATACTTATATCCACTATAGTTTAGACTTAAAAATTATAGTAGCTGCCAAAAATAGGAGAAACCAAAATGTCTGAAATAATGACTTTTGAAGAAATCAAGCAAAATTATGACGGGGAATGGGTATTAATTGCTTACACAGAAACCAATGAAAATTTGGAAGTAATTAAAGGAAAAGTACTAGCTCATTCTCCCCATAAAGAAGATATATATCAAGATCTAGAATCAACAACAGAACAACCTTTAGCTATTGAGTATATCGGTCAAGTGCCTGAAGATTTAGGTTTTATTCTCTGATGAGTAAAAAAATTTATCGTCTGGAGCGACAACAAACTGTACTGTGGTTAAGAGCAGCAGTAGGAAGAAGCCAAAATACACCATTATTAATAAGGTTATTGCTAGATATAGGAGCAAGCTATACTCATATCTTGCAGCAGTCTTAACAACCGCGAGGAAATTAATTTCCTCGCTTATAGTAAAAGTCTTCTAAAGAAGACTCGATAAGAGTTGTAGTCCATTGAAATGGACTTGAATTTTAAGCCAACTCGCGTGTTCCCAAGCCAGTCCGTTGGGCGGGTTTCCCGACTTGAAGGAACTGGCGTTTGCGCCGTCTTACGGCGCGGGGGTAGAAGTCCGCTTTATAGGCTTTATCTTCTGTATATAGAGTTGAATTGCTGTGTTCTGAAGCGGACTTCCCGCGCTCGTCAAATTGATTTATTGGTTAATTACAGTCAGAATGAAATAGCCCTGGTCTAAAATAAAGAAACTAAATATTTCTTACAACGCAATGGTAATAATAAAGCCTTAGTTAACATCCAACCAGTGTTAAACATTGGAGGATAAACAAAACAACTAAGATACCCTGAAACTCCATAAGAAATAACTGTAGCTATAGCAGCACCCATCCCTTGATATTGAGGGATTAAATAGTAATTTAAAATTATATTAGTAACTGCACCTAAACTAGTAGTAGCAAAATTAAAGATAGTTAAATTTTCTGCCATTAACCATCTGGAACGGGCTACCCGTAAAAACGCAAAAACTCCTGCCCAAATATGACAAGATAAAATAGTTGCTGCGGTAGTATATTCTGTCCCCAGTAAATTGATTATAATCGGCTTTGCCAAGAAAGTTATCGGAACAGCAATAAATACAGATATAACTACCATAAAATCATAGAGTTTCTGTAATTTTGTATAGTATTCTTTTTTACTTCTAGCCCTCGCTTTAATGATTGTGGGAAAAACTGAACTACAAATTGCTACGGGTACAAAATACCAAATTTCTGAAAATTTAACGGCTGTTGCATAGTTACCTACTGCTTGAATATCTGCCATATTACCTAACATTACTTGGTCAATTTTCATATATATAGCTATCATTACACTAGACAAAATTAATGACCAAGAATCTGCAAGTAAATTCTTACCTTGGAGATAACTAAACTTCCAACTGAATAAAGATAGTCTTTCTTTAAGATAAACAATAGTGATAAAGATTCTTTTTGTAGCATAGTCAATAAGAACCAACCAAACAAATGCTATTAAAGGAAAATTAGCTATAATTAATCCTAATTTAGCCAGGGAGATAATAATTACTTGAACTATTCTGGCAAAAGAAATTGCTCCTGATTTTACTTGAGATTGAAACCAATAATCAATCACATCAAAAGCACTAAAAAACATACTCAAGCCAATAACTATCGTCATCCACCACACTTCCTTAGTAGGATGGGTAGCAGATATACTAGTTACAATCAGTAAAAAAGCCAGTAGTGAACCAATTAGTTTTAAGCCAAAAGCAGTACCTAAAATAACATCCCGTGAACCTTCTTCTCTAACTAAATTGCGAACTACAATATTATCTAAACCTAATTTTGCGATCGCATCAAATAAACTTACAAAACTAATACAATAACTTAACTTCCCAAAATCTTCTGACCCCAAATACTTAACAACATAAATAACTACAAAAAAATTAATCCCCATTCTAATAACTTTTTCTCCCGTCAACCAGCTAATATTGCGAAGAATCTTGAGCAATTGAGGACTAAATTTTTTGACTTTAAACATCTAATTCTGCATCTTGTTAGTGGTTAGTAGTTAGTGGTTAGTGGTTGATTGTTATCTGCTAATTGCTACTTTATTCCTCATCCTTCATCCTTCATCCTTCATCCCTTACAAAACCCCCGCATTTTACCAGGATTTAATAAACCATAGGGATCGATTTGCTGTTTAAAAGCTACTTTCTCTGGGTCTATTTGTTTATCTCCTCCATCCTCGATAGTATAGACATGAGGGTTAGCAATAAATGCTCCATTGGCTTCGTGATAAGAAATAATTTCTTGTAATCTTTCTGGTGTAGTAAAACGAACTAACTGTAACCCTGCTGGTACAGCTTTTCCTCCCGCTTTCAAAAACTCTAAATGAATAGTTGCTTCATCCCCAAAATGCTTATACATTTGCTCAACTCTTTCCAGGGTGAAATAGAAAGTTTGTAGATAAGTAAGATTCGGATCGATACTGCGAGCATGAAGAGTAGTATGATTCCAAGTGAACTCTAACAGACTTGTTCCCTTACTAGCTTCTTTTGCAGTTTTACTATAGGTAATCTCTCCGCCATATTCTCTGACTAAATCTTGTAAAGCTGCCAGACAATATTCCGACACCATTAACAGAGCGCAACTTTTCTGGGATGGTAAATAAGGTTGTAGGGGAATGAAATAACTAGGGATGGGGGAAGCGTGAACACTCACCAACTTTTTCACAATACCATCACTATCGCTGAGTGCCTGACCAAATTTTGCTGCTGTCATAAAATCATCAAACACAACAATAACTTCTTGCCAAGGATAAGCTGGTGCTAGGGGTATTTCTAATTCTGTAATAATTCCTGTTGTACCATAACCGTGAATGACTTTTTGTACTTCGTCCCCAGATAATTCTATAACTTGGGGTTGATCTTCCATTGTCACCACACGCACTCTTCTGAGATTTCCCCGATCTTTAAGTTGTCCGTAGGTAATAGAACCCATACCCACACTTCCACCACCGATAAAGCCCCCAATCGTAGCTGTGCGGTAGGTAGAAGGAGCCATACGTAATTCCCAGCCTATTTTTCTCGCTTGTTTGTCAAAAGCTGCCATTTTTACCCCAGGTTCAACACAAGCAATACCTGGTTGCAATGATTTAATCTGATTCATTTGGGTCAGATCGAGAATTACGCCTCCTTCCAAGGGGATACATTGACCATAATTCCCTGTACCTGCGCCTCTCACTGTGAGGGGAATACGCTGTTGTACGCAGGTTTGAGCAACTTTAATTACTTCTGCTTCTGTAGTGGGGCGAACTACTAAATCACCTCTTTTATCTTGTAATTGCTGTTGCAGAATGGGACTAAAGTGATAGTAGTCTAGAGAAAGTTTGGCGATTTGTTGAGGATCGGTAATAATTTCGATTCCTGTTAAAGCTTCGGCGATCGCATTCATAAGTAAATAATTATAGGCTATTGGTTATAGGTTACAGGAAGCTTTTAGCTTAGGGATGAATTATCAGGTCAGGAGTCAGGGGTCAGGGGTCAGAGGTCAGGGGAGACTTGGGGAATTGGGGCACCGAAGGAGACTTTATTACAAAGTCGATCTGCTTTGGCTTCAATACCTAGATCTATTAAGTCTCCTCCCGGGAGGAATTGGGGAATTGGGGATTTGGGGGAGAGAAATACTGATAACTGATAACTGATAACTGATAACTGATAACTTCTGAGTCCTTCATCCCTCATCCTTCATCCTTTCTCTTTATTAGCTGACTAAACAACAGAGCAACTTTATCTAAATCCTTATCTCCAGGAGATCGCTCTACCCCACTAGATAAATCAATTCCATCAGGTTGCAATTTACTCAGAGCATCTAAAATATTATCAGGAGTTAAACCCCCTGCTAGAATCCAGGGTTTAGCTGGCTTAAACTGTTGTAAATCTTGCCAATTAAGAGTTTTACCTGTACCACCTAACATTTGAGGATGATAAGCATCTAACAAGAAAGTGTCGCACGCATCAGTATAAGGAGCTAATTCTGTAAGAGATTCTGCTGTTCTAATCCGAAAAGCCTTAATTAGTTCAATATTATCTGGTAAGAGACTCCTTAACTGGTGACAAAAAGTAGGGGATTCCGCGCCATGTAATTGCACCCCAGTCAACCCAGAATAATTCACAATCTTGACAATATCTTCTAAATTAGCATCGGCAAAAACTGCGATCGCATCTATCCCAACGGGTAATATATCTCTAATCTCTCTAATCTTTTCTGGAGTCACATAACGAGGAGATTTTGAGACACAGATAAAACCCAAAGCTGTCGCCCCTAAACTAGCAATCTTAACTCCTTGTTGCGGTTGGGTAATTCCACATATTTTAATTCGCATTACGTCTTGTGTTGTTTTGGTAAAAATGGGGATTACTGTTAATTATTAAAAAGAAATCAGGTTTTTTGCCAAGATATTTTTATAATTCCTGTAAAGAAAATCAAAAATCTATAGATTCGTAATTTAGGAGTTAATACCCGTAATGATATCTAATCTGGTTGTAGCTGTTCAAACCACTCCTTCTACTATTGACTGGAATCCGTCTGTTGCTCTAGTAATGATCATGTGCAACTTATTTGCGATCGCTATTGGTCGTTATGCAATTCAACAGCAAGGAAAAGGTCCTGATTTACCAGTACCTAAACCTGAAGTCTGGACTAACTTTGGTCTGCCAGAATTACTCGCAACTACCAGTTTAGGTCATATTATCGGTGCAGGAATGATTTTAGGCTTGAGTAATGCAGGAGTTTTATAAGCACCAGGCGAGATAAATCACCAAGAAATTAATTTCTTGGTCCAATACAGAAAAGTCCTCTCAAGAGGACTTCAATTTAGTTTTAATCACAGTTATAGTCGATTTTAATAGACTTATTATATTAGCCACCAAACTTCAGTTAATGGCGATATGGGTTCAAGGTGCAAGATATGAGTTACTAAGTGATACTCCCGTATGGCTTTAGCCAGTAGAAACATTAAATATTTCAGGCTTAATGCAAAATAAAAAATTAGCTTTTCATTTTGCCGATGCTAGTTTTTACAAATTCAAAACATTGCTACAGAATAAGGCTTTATCTCATGGGGGCATAGTTGAATCGGTAGATATGTTCTATCCTAGTAGTAAACTATGCAGTCAATGTCAGCGCAAAAAAACTGATTTAAAGCTAAAAGATAGGATATATAACTGTAGCAATGCTGAATGCCAACCTATGTGCAGAGATTTAAATTCTAGCTTAAATTTAGCCAATGTTTTGACCGAATATATAGTTGAAAGAATAGGGTCGGTTAGACCCGAATCTACGCTCCTTGACAAGAAGTTGCCGACAACCTTGGTTGAAGCAGGAATCAAACCTCAAAGTGAACAACTTTGAATAAGTTTTGAGTAGCAGCGTAGTATGCTCAAAGGCATTCTATTATCAGTAATTTCTGTTCCATAGTCTGCATTAAGATAACCCAGATATGCTGTCCTTTCTTTCACATAAGCACTAAAAAAGACGAATCCCAACTGTTTGATATATTTTTGAGCAATTTTAGGATCAGGTCCAATGGCAGCTTCAGGAACAGGAATACTACCAGAAGATTCATTGAGAACGGAAAAATGAGTCCCTCCCCTAAGTAGGGTGAGATATTTTTCGGTAGTAGTTAGCCAAGTAAAAGGCTTAATTTGTTCTGGTACAGCAGGAGTAACAGGGTCAGCACTACCAGAGATTAACATTATAGGGATATCAATCTGTGCCATCCCTTCTTGACCGAAAATAGCACTAGTTAAAGGGTTAATTGCGATCGCCGAAGTAATCCGCTCATCTCGTAAGTTGGTAGTAGTGTCAGAAGACTCTAAAGCTAAACATTGCAACAGTAAAGATACGTTGAAAGATTCATTGAGGTTTTTGCATTCTGCTTGTAACTGGGGAAAATTTAACTGCGCTCCTGCTAATGCTAAAGCCGTGTAACCACCAAAGGATTGACCGATAATTCCTACTTGGTTGGTGTTGAGTTTTCCTCCATAAATTACAGTCAACTGGTCTAATAGGTAGGTAATATCTAGAGGACGATCAATAAACTCTTCTGGGGGAGTAACATCATTAGCCAAACCTTCTAACAGATTTTGAATTTGAGAAGAATTACTCCCTGGGTGTTCGGGAACAGCTACAGCAAAGCCATAAGATGCAAGGTGTTTAGCTAAATAGGCAAAAGTATGGAGATCGCTCCCTAAACCGTGGGAAATTACAACTAAAGGTAAGGGTCTATTAGATACAGGCAATTCTGGAAGATACACTTCTACAGGAAAAATCCGCCTACGCTCAGTATCTCGCATTGTGTGGAGTTGTCGCCGAAAAGCTAGATTTCCTGGCTGACTAAAATCCGGAGGAGGAGTCAGATCCACTACAGTAGATTCTAAAGTTTCTATTTGAGCTTTTTGTTCAACATCAGCGATCGCTTTATTGGTTTCTCGAATTATATCACTCAAGTTTTTAATAATCTCAAAACCCTGTTCCGAATTGATCCGAATCCCTTTAGTAGGAAATTTGTTCAGAAAATTTAGAGGAGTTAAACCCTCTTCATCTGCTGCTGCCATAATCAAAGCAGAACGAATCGCATAAAACCCTGATTGACCCGATTTCGTTTGAATTACTTGACCAATTCTCTCTAAGATTTTTTCTCCTTGATAGGAATAGAAAAATTGTGCAATAGATAAATGGGATATATCTGCATTAGTCACTAAGGCAGTTTTCAACTGTTCTAATTGTTCTTCGTTGAGAAATCTGGCATAATCTGCTAAATTAGCCTCAATTTTACCAGTTCTAGCGTAAGTCTCCAGAGCTTGTATTGATAAAGAAAATTCTACAGGACCATAGTTAATAAAAATATCTTCCGCAGCCGAAACTTTATTTATAGATATATGAGGAAAACTCAAACAAAAGCCAATATGAATTAGTGTAGAAACTAAAGGTAATCTTAATGACCGTTTTATCCCACTATCTACCATATTTTTCTGTTTTTTCCCCCAATACAAGATATCCCTAATCATTTTTTAAATAAATTTGACTCAAAAACTTATTTTCTTTTGTAGCATTTATAAAGATATTCAAGTTTATGCAGAGAATTTCTATCCTACTCAGAATCAGATTCAAGAAGGAATTTAGGCATTGCTGAATCAGGGTATGATTTTAGACTTTTTGGCTTTCTTTCCAAAATTTAAAAAGTCATTAGGCATTAGGGACGAACCGTAATATTATTTACTTCATACCGTGTTTCAGCAACACCCTTTATCTTTCATTACTCAACAGTTTTTGTGCTGTGCGTAAGATTTGTCCAGCCAAAATTGCAGCACCAAAACCATTGTCAATATTCATCACAGCAATTCCCGCAGCACAAGAATTGAGCATAGTTAGTAAGGGTGCTACTCCAGAAAAACTCGTACCATAACCGACGCTGGTAGGAACACCAATTACAGGGCAATCTGCCATACCTGCTACTACACTAGGTAATGCACCCTCCATACCTGCTACGACAATTAATACATCTGCATTATCAATAATATGGCGATTATTGAACAAACGATGAATTCCTGCAACTCCCACATCCCAGAGACGGATTACCTTAAAACCACATAATTCTGCTGTTACCGCAGCTTCTTCTGCTACTGGTAGGTCTGCGGTACCAGCAGTGAGAATAGAAATTTGACCAGGATAAGTAATTTTAGAACTAGATGAGGCGATCGCGCAAATCCGTGCCGTAGGATAATAGGTTACGTTATTTAGTTGCGATTCAATTTGTTCGTAAATTTCAGGCTGAATGCGAGTCGCGATAACTATAGAATCATGAGCTTCCATAGCTTTCATGATTTGGACTATTTGACTTGGAGTCTTGTCTTGACCCCAAATTACTTCAGGAAACCCTGTTCTTAATTGTCTATGGCGATCAATCTTAGCAAAATCTCCCACAGGTTCAAAAGCAAGATTTTTCAGTTTTTCTAGTGCTACGGAAGAACTAATATATCCAGCAGCAACAGCTTCTAATACTAGTTTGATGGCTTCGGGTTGAGTCATCTACAGTGCTTCTTTATTTCTGATGTACCTAATATATTAAGTGTAGGTGATATTACTCAAGATTCCCCAGTTAACTTGAAAATTTATTCAACACCACCTTAGTTACAAATTAACGGCTTTACCGAACCTGCGATGTAAAACTGTTAGAAACTAGTCATTAAAAGTCTTGCACAGCAAGACTTTGAGTTCTTGATAGTTTGATGCTTGTATATTTTTTCCTAAATCCTTTTACAGATAAGCCTTTTACCCAAATTCAACACTCTCTTGTTCGGTAGAGCTAAATTAACTGGGGTTGCTGCACTAGCTTTTATAAAAACTTGATAAAAGTTTCACAAATGTAAGCGCGTCCTACTGCATAAAGAAAATAGAGCTTACATAACTGACGAATAATAGCAAAACCAACAAACTTGTATTAAATATAAGCATTATGAAAGATAAATTGACTGCAATTATTTCTGGTATGACAATAGCAATAATAGGTGGAGTCTGCCTTAATGTTCCTATTGTCGCCAATGCCAAGACAAATACTACTAAAAATTTTCCAACAATTGCTGAACCTACATCAGTAGAATTAACATCTGAAACAACTTTATTAGCACGAACCAAATGTAAAGTAAATCAGTTTGAAACTCAAGTTTTTCAACTTACGAATCAAGTTCGTCAAAGATATGGTTTAAGACCTTTACGATGGAATTGCCGATTGATTGCAGCATCTAAAAATCATAGCGTGGATATGGCTAGAACTAGAAAATTATCCCATACTGGTTCTGATGGTTCGACACTCTCTATTCGCGCCAACAGAGTTGGATATGAATACTCATACTTGGCGGAAAATGTAGCTGCTGGACAGCGAACCCCAGAACAGGTTGTAGAATCTTGGATGAATAGTTCTGGACATCGTCGAAATATTCTTAATCCTAAGATTACTGAAATTGGAGTAGGTTATGCTTACATGGAACAGGATCGATACCGCACCTATTGGACTCAAGTATTTGGTAGTAGATGATCTTGTATAACAAAGATTCCCAGGGATTATGACTATCTTTATGAAAATTCCAATTCAACTAATTACTAATTTAATTTAACAGACCAAAGACTTAAATAAATTTCTCCTGGTATTCTCAGATGAGGCTTATAAACTTCTTTGATGATAATAGCTTTATTGTTTTCTAGACTTTGTAAAAATGCTTGATTAGGATTAAAAATAAAAATATCTTGTTTAGGAAATATCCTAGAAAAATATTGAGATGATATCTCATCAACCGACGTAAAGAATTTAATAGCTACTTCCCGCTTTAAGTTATGACTCATAGATAATAAGTCCATAATTTGTTCTGAGTCTGAAATGATTAGGCGATAATTTGCGATCGCGTATAACCATAAACCCGAGTAATAGTCGCAACTTCATCTACCCAAAAGATTTTATCTCCTACATGAGTTAAAAGAAAACTGATTCCTAAAATTAAAATAGTAATCGTTATGATTAACCAGCTAAACTTTTTAACATTTATCATTTATTTAAGATTGATAGATAACCTATTATAGATGTTGAAATTGTCATCACTATAGGTATTAATTTGCTTTATCGCTTAGTAATTCCATCTATAAAACAGGAAGCAGATCGTATTTTACTCAATTCTCAACAGCAACACTATCTTAAGCGAGTATTACGCTTAGTAAATGGCGATCGCTTTATTGCGATGGATGGTTTTGGAAAATCTTGGATCGCAGAGATAGAAGGAGAAACTGCGCGATGTTTAGAATTATTAGAAGTAGTAACCGAATTACCCTTTGATGTCAGTTTAATCACTGCTTTGCCCAAAGGCAATGGTTACGAACAGATATTAAGATGTTGTACTGAATTGGGTGTCACCCGCTTTCTCCCTGTTATTAGTAGTCGCACTATTATTAAACCCAGTAATAACAAAGTAGAAAGGTGGCGCAAAATTGTTATAGAATCCGCGGAACAAGCAGAAAGACAAATTGTACCCCTGGTTATTTCACCTCTTTCTTTTACCGATACAATTAAGAATTTAACCCCTGTAGAAAGCGCTCGCTATATCTGTGTAGCGCGGGGTAATGTACCCTCTTTATGGAGTTGTTTGCAAAATAGTACCCCCCAACATATTACTATTGCCACAGGAACAGAGGGGGGTTGGACTCCAACAGAAATTGAATCTGCGATCGCAGCCAAGTTTCAACCAGTATCTTTAGGAAAGCGTATTTTACGTGCTGTAACTGCGCCTATTACCGCTTTATCTATCATTACAGCAAAGGAATGAGGAATGGGGATTGGGGAATTGGGGAATTGGAGAATGGGGAATGGGGATTGGGGAATGGGGGCGGGAAGGAGACTTCACAACAAAACCGATCTGTTTTAGGTTCAATACCTAGATATATTAAGTCTCCTCCCGGGGGGAATGGGGATTGGGGATTGGGGAATTGGGGGATTGGGGATTGGGGATTGGGGATTGGGGATTGGGGAATTGGGGGTGGTTGATGATAACTGATTACTGATAACTGATTACTGATTACTTCCTCATCCTTCATCCTTCATTGATGTGAGTGACTTCAATTGCAGTATGAACATTTCCCCGAGGGTTAAAATCTGCTTTGATAGTAACTTCTAGAGGGTCGCAAGCATCAATAAAATCATCTAGTATCTGATTAGTTGCTTCTTCATGGGAGATGTAGCGATCGCGATAACTATTAATGTAGAGTTTTAAGCCTTTGAGTTCTACTACTTTGTGGTTGGGATAGTAGGTAATATAAATAGTAGCAAAATCAGGATAGCCGGAAAAAGGACACTTACAAGTAAATTCTGGTAAAGTTATTTCTACTTTATAGCGTCTGCCGATTTTAGGGTTAGGAAAAGTAATTAATTCCCCTTCTGCGATCGCTCTTTCCCCATATTTTACTTTCGTGATTTTGGTTTCTTCTGTAGAATTTTGCACAATTTTATAGTATATATTGTGTGGTTTTGATTTCATCATAACAATATACGTCAACACCGCGATTAGAGATGCTTCCTAGCCGGAAGCGGGTCTCGCGGTCAATTATCAATGGGGGAAAATTCCCTCACATTTTGTTTATTGGTGCTAAAAAAATTCCCAAGATTATTGTCATGAACCCACCGTTAAAACGCGGAGCGTTTAACGGGGGCTCTAGTTTAGTCCAAAACGTCATTGGAATCAAAGCCAGCTAGTATATGGGGACAAAGCCTGCTTCTTCAATCAAGTCCTGCATATCTTTAGTAAGTAACAGTTTAGTGAAAGCTTCTCCTCCTTGTTGCGCTCTACCTCCATCTTGTTTAACTATGACGGATAAATAACGAGTAATTGGATAGCTAGCATCTTTAATGGCTGAGATGTTAAGTTTATTTCGCTGTTGGGGGCAATTTTCTCGGGGGACTAATGGTAGAAGGTAAGGAGGGACAAACTCTTCTTTCTCACGTGCTAGGGGCAAAGATTTGACCGCACACTGAGGTACTATTTCTGGTGCAGAAGCATAATAAATACCTCCTGGTGTCTGGATAAGCTGCTTTAATCCATCAGTAGTTGAATAAACATACTTAACATTGTGACCAAAATGTTTCTTTTCTAATACCTGATTCTGAAAAAACTCGGGTGTACCTCCATCTGTTTCTCTGCGAGTCAAAGGTACAATCTCTAAATCAGGACCATTTACTTGCTTCCAATTAGTAATCTTACCCAGATAGATTTTCTTTAACTGTTCTGTGGTCAAACCTGGTACGTTTAGAGAAGGATGAACCGCAATAGCGATCGCATCAATAGCTACATTATATTCTCTGATGGTATAGCCTTTATGACGAGCAATGGTATATTCTTCTGGCTTTATGGAGCGAGATGATTGAGAAAAATCTAGTTGCCCATCTAATAACATACGAATACCAGTACCCGAACCAGGTGTACCATTAATAGCTTGAACATAGCGTATATTGAATTCAGGATGTTCCTGAGCTATTTCAGGGTTTATTATCTCTCGAATCGGTGCCCAGGTAGTACTACCACCATAATTATATATTCCCTGGGGTATATCGTTCACCTCTTTAAGAGTAATAGGGTTGGTGCTAGTAATTGCTGGCGGTGGGTTATCTATCTGCTCTGTATCTTTTGGCTCTTCACTGTAAGCTAAATCTTTAGTTTGCATTCTTTGCAATGAAAAACTTATATGCCAAATACCAGCATCTAGTATCAGTGCGACTATGAAAAACATAGCGAAAAACAAGCCCAGACGAACTAGGGAAGAGATAGTTTTAGAGGTTGTTTTCTCTGAGTTTTTAGTAACTGTGTTGTCAGATAGTAACTCATTTGCTTCTGGATGAGACCTAAAGGTATTTTCTGGTTTCAGAAATTCTAAAGCTTTGACTATGTTTTCTTGTTCAACAGGCGGACTATCTAAAATTTTCAGTACATAATTAATATTAGTAATTGCATTAGAGTATAAATCGTCTTTTTGAAAATTAATTAATAGTTCATCTACTCCTTGCTTTGCTGCCCATCGCCGAATAACTGCGGAATATGCCTGTTGAGGATCGGTGGTTAAAATAATCTTAGATGAAGGATAATAGTTTCTGAAACTTCGACAAAGCTCATAAGCATTATCTATTGTTAAGTCTATTATGAGTAAATCTGGTTTTAATGTTAGGGTTTTAAAGTAATTTGCCAGTTCTGGTTGATTAGTATAATTTTCGTTCCAGATTACAAAAATATCTTGTTCCCAAAGAAGAAAACGCCAGACCTCAGCTTGAAAATCAGATGGTTGAAACAGCAGTACTGTCTTATGGTTGGTATTCATTGGAGTCAAAAAATGCTCAAACCTTTTTTTTTTATCTCTATATAGTTAGCTATTCCAAGAATAGTTTAAGTTTGAAAAGTGACAAAGTAGATACAAAATATTTTTTTGTTATTAAGAACTCTTAGGTTAATTTTAACTTTTTCTTAATTATGAAATTTGAAAAATATTGGCAGAAATTTCCAGGTTCTTACAAAAAAATCTGACCCAAGTAACCAGGTAATTTTTGGTAAATCCCAGGAAAATAAACAATACATACCCAAAATGCTCTAGACAAAAATCCTTACTTTAAATAGTTAACATAAAAGTAGCTGTGCCAAATAATACCAGTTCTTGCCCGTTAATAAAAGACTTAATCATAAGGTCAAAAGTCAAAATAAAAATCAAAAATTTAACGATTAATTTTAATAATAGTTGGCTAAAGTTAAACTCCAGTTAAGTTGCAGATTATACCAATTAAGTAAGTGTAGGCACTCTTGCACTCTTGCAATAGGGATTAGGGATTAGGCAATTAGCAATCAACAATTAGCAATCAACAAGATTTTTTTGCTCCCAAAGCAAAGCACTGCGAATGATAGTATCTAAAGAATCGTATTCGGGTTGCCAACCTAAAACTTGACGTATTTTATCAGCACTAGCTACAACGCAAGCGGGATCGCCTTTACGTCTTGAGGTTTCGACGATAGGAAAATCAACTCCAGAAATTTCTTTGACTTTCTCCAACACTTCTCTGACGCTGTAACCTTTCCCATAACCACAATTCAGAATTTGGTTTTCAGCATTGGTCTTGAGATAGGATAAAGCGGAGATATGGGCAGAAGCTAAATCTTCTACATGGATATAGTCTCTTACTCCTGTACCATCATGGGTAGGGTAGTCTGTGCCGAAAATACTTAAGTTACCACGCAAACCCAAAGCAGCATCACAAGCTAGCTTAATTAGATGAGATGCTTTACCCGACTGACCAATCTTACCAGAGGAGTCTGCTCCTGCCACATTAAAGTAGCGCAGAATCACGTACTTTAAGTCTGAGACAAGACTGTAATCCTGTAAGATCATCTCGCTCATGAGTTTAGAGCGACCATAAGGATTTACTGGTAGAGTAGGGGAGGATTCTTTAACAGGAAATTCTTGAGTTGCTCCATAGACTGCTGCGGTGCTGGAAAAAACCAATTTATTGACTCCAAATTGCTGACAGCATCGTAAGAGATTCAGAGTATTGCAAGTGTTATTAGCGTAGTAAGCTAGGGGTTTTTGTAAAGATTCTGGAACAGATATACTAGCTGCAAAATGTAATACTGCGTCAAATTGATGTTGAGCAAACACTCGGGATAATAGTTGAAAATCGTTCATCTCCCCAACTACTAGTTCTCCATAGAGAATAGCATCAGGCAAGCCAGTAGAAAGATTATCGTAAATAACAAGATCGTAACCAGCTTCCCCTAACTTCTTTACCGTATGAGAGCCAATATATCCAGCACCACCTGTAACTAAAACCTTTTCACCCATAAAATATTGATTAATTTGTTTAGCATATAATCTTAACCCATCAGACTAGGTTAAATTGGAAAACGTTTCATACTAGAGATAGCATCTCTGGCGTTACTGAGTAAAACTCCTGAAATATTAGGTATTTGAGGAATTTGCCAAAGAACATCAATGGTACGGCGCAACATTCTGACTATATCTCCTTCTGCAAGATTAGTATTTTCGCATAGTTCATTCCAGTCAATTCCTAACGCCCATTGTTCACATAATCCGATTAGTTCATATTCGCGCCAGATGGGACAATTGACTCCATAGCGGTGTTGGGTTTGAAACAGACGAGGACGAATTTCTCGTAAGACTGAGGTGTGTGTTGTTTCGTCCGATTCTCGCTTTTGTATCCCCAAAGCTTCTAATACTTCTATTGGTGGTGCATATTCACACCACAAATCAGCACGGGGAGATTCGGTAATTAGGGCGCAGATGGCTGCTGCGAGGTGATGGGGTTCAAGGTATTCTAGTTCTCCTGACATCATGGTTAAGGCTAACCATAGTTCATTGTCACCCCGAATTGTGGCTGCTGCTTTTCCTAACTCTGTGGGGGTGTATCCATCAAGGGCGTTGAATTCTTGGAGAACTTTAATCAAGTTGAGAAAATCATCCCAGTAATAGGATTGATTGGATTTATGTTTGCGGTATTTAATTTGAGCGCGATGGAGCTTTTCGGTTAGAGATAGTCTTTTTTGGTGTTTTTTGACGATCGCACCTGGATTATCCCATTTTTCTAAGGGATGAATATCGAGATTTTGTAGGAGTGCTTCGATTTTTTGTTGTTGCTGTTGGACTTCTGGTGCAACAGGAGTAGGTACTACATAATCGGTAATCTTAGCAGCGATAATGTTAGTTGTTTCTTCTCCTTTGAGCCATTTACCCAAACGACAGTTATCTAAATTGGGTAGGGGAATTTGAGTCAATAATTCTTGAGGAATTGAGCCTTCATTGATTTCGGTAATATCTCCATTAGCTGCAATATACCAATAGTTATCTGCTCCGAGACAGACTAAATCATCTGCTTTTCCTGAACCTGGTATTTTGCTAACTACTACCGCAGCTAGGGGGGAATTGACTTGTATATGTTTACCTTTGAGTCCTACGATTTTCCCTGGAGATAGGAGACTTATTAGGGGTTTGATGATTTTCTTTTGGGTTGCTTCTGCTTGTTGTTGCAGAATGTTTAAGAGTCTTTTTTCTTCTTTGATTCTTTCTCTGAGTTTTTGATAGCTATTTAAGTCTGATAAGGGGATGGAAGCTAAATCGATATCTAGTTTGGTAAGATTAGTGGTGATATCTGTGATCGCCTGTTGTTCGGGAGCAAGTTTTTTCTGTGCTAAGTATTCTGCAAAACTTTTTTCTAGTAGCTCTTTGGCTTCGGAAAGACTATGTTTCTGAAGTAAGTTGAGTACCATCCCGTAAGAGGGAGTAAAGCGACTTCTGAGGTCTTCTGCGCCACAAGTCGCTAAGAAAGCTGCTTCTTTTGCTCCTTCAAAGGGAGTTTGAACGGTGACAACATAACCTACTGGATCTTTGCCTCTGCGTCCTGCTCTTCCTGCTATTTGTAAGAATTCTGAAGGGGTGAGCATACTGTGACCTTCACTGGTACGCTTAGAGAGAGCAGAAATTACAGTAGTACGGGCTGGCATATTAATTCCTGCTGCGAGGGTTGCAGTGGCAAATACTACCTTGACTAAACCCAATTCAAATAGTCTTTCTACTAATTCTTTCCAAGCTGGTAATAATCCTGCATGATGGGAAGCGATACCCCTCAGTAAAGGTTCAACTTGTTCTATTTTGACGACCTGGGATTGTTGGGTGAGAAATTGCCAGAGTAAGTATCTTTGATTGGGGTTATCTGTGAAATAAGCTGATAATTTAATCTCTGTACCAGGATTGTTTGCCAGATAATCTTTTATTAAAGTTTGTAGTTTAGGGTCTGTCTCCCCTAAGTATTCTACTAAAGCTTGCTGTAAATCGGGATTATTGCCCAAAAAGAATTGTAATAAGAAGTATTCGATTTGTTGTGCTTCAGAGGAGGTAACTAGCACTAAATAATCTAGTTGTTGGACAGCGCGATCGCATCCTAGCCTACTAAAGATAATATAAATAGCAGGGAGCATATCCCGATTTTTGAGGTGCTGTATTATCTGATTAATTCGGGGACAGTCTTTGGCTTTGAGTCGGCGTTTTTTGCCTTTTTGCTGGGGAATTAAGCCTTTAAGTTTCGGATTAAGTTTGACTTGCTTACTATCTAGTAAAGGATAGAGGTTTTGGCGATCGCAAAAATAAAACCGCAGAGGAACAGGGCGAAAATCGGAGTTAATCAACTCACAACTATACTGTTTATGTTTCCCTTTAGCTGAACGCACTAGGCTCATCCAGTCTGTCAACTCTTCAGGATTACCAATAGTAGCAGAAAGAGCCACTAACTGAATTTGAGGCGGACAGTAAATAATAGATTCTTCCCATACTGTACCCCGAAATCTATCCCCCAGATAATGACATTCATCTAGTACTACCGCATCTACAGCTTCTAGGGAAGTACCCACTTGACCGATGGGGGTTTCATAGAGCATATTCCGAAAAATCTCTGTGGTCATCACCACTATGGGTGCATCAGGATTAATTAAAATATCTCCAGTAATTAAACCTACTTGTTTGGGGTTGTTTTGTCCAAATTGGCTTTGAAAATCCCGCAATTTTTGATTAGAAAGAGCTTTTAGAGGTGTAGTGTAAAAAACCCGTTTCCCTCGACTCAAAGCGCGATGAATAGCGTATTCTCCTATCAAAGTCTTTCCTGAACCTGTCGGGGCGCAGACTACCACTGATTTATCTGCATCCAAAGCTGCGATCGCTTGTTTTTGAAAGTCGTCTAGTTCAAAAGGAAATAGTTGTTTCAAGTCTAATTGTTGAGAAATAGAAGAATTAGATTTCACGCTAAATTATGTTGTAACTTGTGATACCACGAATTAAGAGTTAAATATTATTGTTACATTTTTATTCAGTTATTTTTGCAACAGATCAAGTTAATAGGGTGAGGAGTATCCCCCACCTTACAATATGCTAAAGCTCCAGAAAGTTAGCTAGGGACAGAATAAAGTATCTTTTGTGTTTCTTCCCGTAGTAGGATTAGTTCCTGTTGCCATTTCACACAGCATTTCTTCTGTAGTAGGACGCAATAAAGCATTGGTAAAATCTGCACCATCAATAGTTGCACCCTGTAGCAATACATTAGTCATAAACGCACCTTCTAGTACTGCATTATTTAAGTTAACACGAGTCATGCGAGTTGACTCTAAATCAGCATTTCTGAGATCTGCACCTTCAAAATTTACTGCTGCTAAATTCGCTCCAAAAAAGCGGACTCCCTGCATATTAGAGTAGCTAAAATCACTCCCTCGTAGATTGCTATGATCGAAGCTAGCATCAGTTAAATCTTGATGAGAAAAGTCTTTGCCTGTTAAGGTTTGCTTGTTATAGTCAATAGCGAAAGCTGGTACTATCCAACTAGCTAGAGCAATTACTACAATTAAGCAGGATATGATAGTTTTGGTGGCAATTGAGCTTATTTTCTCCATTAGTTTCATCATTCTCAACTAATTCCTTTATCTTTTATCATGTACCATTCACTGTATGTCTTGGTCAACAGACTTGTTGTTTAAATATTATCCACAAATGAACACCGATAAAATACAATGATGAATTTATTTTTGTGTATAGGTTTAACATCGAATGTTTAATGGCAACTATTGGAGAATTAGGAGAACAGATCGTTGCTGAATGGCTACAATCTCAAGGATATTCTATTAGGCATTGTCGCTGGCGTTGTCGTTGGGGTGAGATAGATATTATTGCAGTAAATGAGTCTAGTAATATTTTAGTTTTTGTTGAGGTCAAAACTCGCAGCAACAGCAATTGGGATGAAGGAGGCTTAAAAGCAATTTCTCTGGCTAAACAACAAAAAATTTACCAAACAGCACAATATTTTTTAGGTAAACATCCTCATTTAGCAGAGTACTATTGTCGCTTTGATGTGGCTTTGGTGTCGTATCAAAAAGAGCAATCTGAAGTAAAATTAATCATTAAAGATTATCTAGAAAATGCCTTTGAGATTTAGTCAATTCTAGAAACTAGGCTTAGGCTGTTAGGCATTTGAGTTATCTGTTAAGGTTGACGGGGAGACGGGGGACAAGGGTTTGATGGGAGAGTTACCTAATTCAAAAATACGTTGAAGTTAAGTGGCTTTAGCTATGTAACAAAAATCTTACAATTAATTTTATAAATCCTTCGCCAACCTTTTAAGATTTTCTCAACTAATCTTGTAAGATTATTAATCCTAAAACTACAATTATTGTGATTAAAACACTTATTATTAAATTCTTTTTTTTGCTCTGGTCGAGATAGGAGTAATATAATTCTTCTATTCTCTGTTTAAGATTACGGTTATCTTGTTCCAACATATTATTTTCTCGAATTATATCTGACAAAAACTGCTCTAATAATATACTTTCTATTTTATCTGAATCAGAATAATCAACAATATCTGATATAGTTTTTGCTTCTATTAAATTAAACTTTTGATACAATCCTTCTACTAAACGTGAATTATCTGGATAGCTTTCATCCATCGATTGGGCGTGAAGTTGTATTTTAAAGTCTGATGGATGTTCCTTGACCCACCGTACTAACTTTCCCAATACGTAAGAACCCAACCCTTTGTTTCTCAATTCTTCTGGTTTAATTTCAAAAGGCATACAATGAGCAAATCTAACATTTCCTTGAATTAAATCTATTTCGATTCCCCAAACTTTTAAATATAGTTGTTTTTCACCATAGTTACCTGCATAATAATCACCTATAGAAGTCAGAGGTATTATAGTAATTTTTAACTCATCTATTGCAAATAAATCGATTGTTCTTTCAGAATAAAGTAAAACATATGTGTCGGTTTTTTTGACTCTAATAAGTTCCCATTCTTTTGACTGAAAAGTTTGCCTACTGAATCTTTCTATGAAATCACAATAATCATCAATTCCAGTAAATGAATTGGAAGCTTGACTGGAATTTTGAGATTCTGAATAACTCATTGTTGGCTAATGTTTAAGTTAAATTTAGGAAGCGAACAAAAGCTTATCAAATAGGAAACTAGCACAGATTGTAGGTTTGGAAAAGAAACTCAAGCCAAGATCTACCCACGGGTTAGCAATTCCAGGTTATGACCATTTCTATCATATAAATAGAAACCACGTCCCCCTTTTCTGTGGTTAATCTGTCCTTTATTCTGGTGCATGGGGTCACTACTGTATTCTAGACCAGCTTATTGTACCCGTGCGAAAATAGCATCAAATTCAGAATCACTCACACAGAACGCATAGTGATGTGACTCAAATACTTCCCTATCGGCAAAGTCCAATGTCAGGGTATCATTGACCCGCACAGCAGCAAAGTGACCTACAGCAGACTCAACTTTTAAACCAAAAATCCCTGCAAAAAACTCTGCGGATGCTTGCTTGTCCCGTGCAGGAACTATGGTGTGGTTCAGAGTAATCGTCATTTCACACCTCCATTGTCGTGTTGATGTGTTTTCTTCGATCTTATCTTGTCATTGACAGTGACATCTCCCGACACTCATCCTACGGATAGAGTGCGGGCTTCCAATCCTCGCAGATTGGTATTTCTGGATCGGCACTTATCTAGGCAAGAAACCCCCGACAGTACGCCATTACCAGACAGTTTCCTTTCCCCGCCGTCCACGGGTACTATTGATTCTAGCCCTCGATTTAAAATTACCCTTCCACTAGCATGATCTCTTGAAGTAGAGTAACTACATTCAGGACAGATATGGATTCTTTGGTTAAGTTCCTTTTTGCCTGTATTAGTACGACATTCTGGACAAATTTGACTGGTGTATCTGTAGTCAACTTTGGCAAAGTACTTACCACGTTTCCAACATACCCAAGACAATAAATCTCGGAATTGACCAAAACCACCGTCGAGCATCTGCTTGCCCAAAAATCCCGATGCCGTCATTTTAAAGTTGATGTCCTCAACAAAAATCATATCTGCCTGGTCGCAAAGCAAATGGCTAGTCTGAAAGTGAAAATTTTTACGAGTATTAGCTATTTTATGATGGAGTCTAGCTACCTTTAGCTGCGCTTTTTCCCTGTTTTTCGACCGCTTATTCTTACGAGCCACTCTTCGTTGCAGCACTTTAAGCCTACCTTGAAGTTCTCGAAAAAACCTGGCGGGTTCGACTCGGAAATTATCACTAAGTAGTCGGACAAAAACAAACGGACTTATATTAATTTTTCTAAAGAATGCTTGACTAATTGTCTGCTGGGATAAATATTTTGGGCGATCGCTATAAAAATTCGAGTGTTTGACGTTAATTGTCTTTTAAATA
>JASJCP010000278.1 GCA_030065935.1 Xenococcaceae cyanobacterium MO_167.B27 | reverse complement strand
CCACTCCTTGGTCTTACATCCCCTCCACTAGCAGCAGTCCTAGTTCCTAAGACCGATAACTGTCTGATGCCCTCTGCTCTAATATTTTTGGCTGCGTTTTCATCCCTGTCGTGATGTGCGCCACAACTCGGGCAAGTCCATTCTCTTACATCTAATGGCATTTCACTCATTTGATAGAGACAAGACGAACAGGTTTTGGAGCTAGGGAAAAATCTATCAATTTCTAACAACAAACCACCTTTTTCTTTGAGCTTGTAATCTAAGAAATTGGTAAACATTCCCCAACCTACATCAGATATTGCTTTGGCTAATTTACGGTTACGAACCATACCCTTGATATTCAAATTTTCAATGACTACTACTTGATTGTCATTTACTATTTTTCTGGACAATTTATGTAGAAAATCTTGACGGGCATTGCTAATACGTTCGTGTACTCTTGCCACTAGCCTTCTGGCTTTTTCTCTAGACTTACTTCCTTTTTTCTTCCGAGCTAACTTGGCTTGCTTCCTAGCCAAATTACCTTCATGTTTTTTAATATGTCTAGGATTAGGGTACTTGCTTGTTTTTTCATTATCATTGCTGATAGCAAAATCCTTAATTCCTAAATCTATCCCAATAACTTTACCTGTAATTCCCCCTTCAGTTTCCCCCTTATTAAGGGCTAGGGGGGATTCTTGCTCGGTATCAAATAACAAAGAAGCATAATATTTCCCTGTTGATGTTTTACTAATAGTTACAGTTTTTAGTTTTCCATCAAATAGACGATGAATACTGGCTTTAATTACCCCAACTTGTGGTACTTTTAGCCCTCTTTCAACTATGAGGCAGTTTTGAGGATATTGAGCGGATTGTTTGCCATAATAAGATTTGAATCTTGGATAAAAAGCTCGTTTTTCAAAAAAGTTTTTAAAAGCTTTAGTTAGGTTTAAAGTTGTTGATTGTAAAACCTGTGAATAGCATTCTCCTAACCATTCTGTTTCTTCTGCTTTTTTGAGTTCAGGCAAAACACTATTGAGTGCTGTTCTTCCTAATCCTTTGCCAGTATCCTTATATGTTTGGTTGCACAGATTCAAGGCATAGTTCCACCACCATCTGGCACAACCCATAACTTGACTCAGTTTTTGGGACTGCTCAGAATTTGGGTAGATTCTGACTTTGATTGCTCTGTGCAAGGCTTTCACACTCATTTCAATTTGCGATAATATAATACCACGCTCGCGATACCCTATACAAGGATGCGCTCCGCGCTATAGCAATTGGTCAAAATTCATCCCGCCGATAAATCGGGGGACTTCTTTTGACATTTAAGTTAAAGCAATTTTGCCAGTCATTGAACCTCTTTCGAGAGTAGTATGAGCGATCGCAGCTTCTTCTAAAGGAAAGGTTTGTTGAAGGTGAATGGAGAGTTTTCCTTCATCGATCCAAGTAGCACACTGTTTAAGAATTTCTCCCTGATATTTTTGGGCTGCTATTATGCCTTGCAACATGGGAGTTAACATTAACTCTAGTCCGATACGTAAATTGCGATTCCTTGCTGTTTTGAGTTTTCCTAAAGCATAATTAGGTTCGAGAATGGTTACTAAATCACCATAAACTTTGACCGCTTTGCAAGTATCAAAGAAAGTTTGACCCCCAACAGTATCAAAAGCCAGATCCACTCCTATTCCATCATTCCACTTCAATACTGCTTCTACAAAGTCTGTTTGCTTGTATAAAATAGGCTCGTCTGCACCCAACTGGCGCACTAGTCTCTCTTTATCTGGAGAACTCACAGTAGTACAAACTTCTGCTCCTTTAATCTTAGCTAGTTGAATTGCCACATGACCTACACCCCCTGCACCACCATGAATTAAGACTTTTTGCCCAGGGGTGAGTCTTCCTCTATCATATAAAGCTTCCCAGGCGGTAATTAGTACTAAGGGGGCTGCTGCTGCTTCTGCAAAAGATAGGGATTTTGGTTTGAGAGCAACAAAATGTTCTTCTACTACGGTATATTCTGCATAGTTCCCTGTACCTTGTTTTCCTAAGCCTCCAGCACAAAAATAAACTTCATCTCCTGGCTGAAATTGGGTTACTTCTTCCCCTACTGCTGTTACTATTCCTGCACCATCACAACCTAAAATAGCTGGCATTTCTTCTGGGTAAAATGTGCCACGATTCCTTATTTTGGTATCAATGGGGTTAATTCCTGCTGCTTGTAATTTAACTAGGAGTTGCTTGGGTTGAGTGATTTGGGGTTGTGCTACATCTTGCAACTGTAAAACATCAGGTGTCCCTGGTTGGGTCATTATTATCGCTTTCATTGCTTGATATGTTTAAGTTTTTTGCTTGATTATTTTATGTTGCCTCTCAGAAATATTTACTATGAAAATGAGATAAATTTTACAATCGTCATGAATCAAAACCAAGCAGCGAAAACTTTAGGAGATTGGGCTTATATTGCGATCGCCGAGCATTATAAAAAAATTCTCAAACATGAGTCTAAAGTTTTAAAAGATAAAGACCCCGAACATTTACATCAAATGCGAGTGGGTATGCGTCGTTTGCGTAGTGCGATCGCTGGGTTTGCTCCTGCTATTAATTTACCTATTTCTGTATCAGAAAAAAACATTGCCCAAATAGCTAAAGTATTAGGCAAGTTAAGAGATATTGATGTGTTGCAAGAAACTCTAATTACGCAATATCATCCACATTTACCTGAAATAGAACAAAAAAAGCTTAAAGTTGTCTTAAAATCCCTGAAAAAAAATCGTAAGCAAGCTTTTAAAGATGTCAAGGTTATCTTACACAGTCGTCAATATGTGCAGTTTAAAACATCAATAGAAGCCTGGTTAGAATCTCCTAATTATAATGCGATCGCATCCCTTAAAATTCAGCAAGTGTTACCAGATTTACTATTACCCCAAGCCTCTAGTTTTTTACTCCATCCTGGCTGGTTAGTAGGAATAACAATCGAATCAGGAGATGTAATCTTTGCCCAAAATAGTACCAATGAAAAACTTTCTAAATCAGAAAATAAAATCTTACATTATTTAAGAAAATCAGCAAAAAAAACTCGCTATAATATGGAACTTTTTACCATGTTTTATGGCAATCTCTATGATGATTATTTAAAGAAAATCACTCAAGTACAACAAGTTTTAGGAACTCTTCAAGATACAGGAGTTTTGGTCAAGTTCTTGGCTTCTTTATCTGATAATAAACCCAAAACCTATCTACCCAATTTGGTGGAAATAATCGATAAAAATCGTCGGCTAAAATTACAAGAGTGGCAAGATTTACAAAAATATTTTCTACATAATAGAAGACAGCAAGAATTAAGAGCTATTTTGCAATATCCAACTTAGTAAAGTCGCTAATTCTGTCCCTTGCTACTTGAAGCACACCAAGATTTATCGGATTTATGCAAGAGGTATCCCAGAGCTAAAAACTCGAACCAGGCTGCTTAAGAAACTCTATTTCTTCTGGTGTATTTTCTCTTCCTAAGATTTTATTACGATGGGGAAATCTGCCAAACTTTTTAATGACCTCAAAATGTTTGTAGGCATAATTAATAGCACTTTGACTCTCTGAATCTTCTGTTAAAGTCCTAAATAATTGTACCGATTTTTCTTGGTATGCTAAATCTTCGCTGTGTTCAAAGGGAAGATAAATAAACCAACGTTGTACAGGAAGTAATTGACTGTTAAAACTTTTAGCGATAGCATATTGAGCATAATTTAACGCCTGAGCATCTGTAGCAAAAGCTTGAGGTAAACCACGAAACATATTGCGAGAAAATTGATCTAAAACAATAATTAATGCCAGACAGCTTAAAGGTTTTTCTCGCCAATGATCTAAGTTACCCATTGCTGCTTGCTGGTGAATTTCTCTAAATCGAGATTTTATAATTTGATCTAATTCCTCATCTTTAATAAACCAAAACTTACGAGGTTTACCATAATTACTATCTTCAGGTTTACCAAACCAAAAATCTAATATTTCTTTGTGTTGCATCATTTTATATTTATGAGTTAGTTAAGTATATTTTTAGGAACTTCAGTAACAAGGGAACATAATATTAAAATTGAGAAAAAAGCCCTTAAAAACCTTGGTAAAAATCCAATTTCTTGGCAAAGTTTAGAATCAACCCAAGCAACAGATACAGGAATAATTTGCGCTATAGATCCACAAGCGACTGAGCGCATTTTAGATCGAGCAAGTTTAATCGAGGCTCAATCAATATGAGGAACAAATCTTCTAGCTGCTGCTATTCCCTATCGAGACTCTCTGTTTCTTTCTGGAGATTTCAGAAAGTTGCTAGATTTAGTTGATACTGCGTTTGAGAATGATGAAGGTTTTTTCCTAACTCCTTGGGTATTTTGTATCATGGATGGTATGGTGACAGGAATCTGCAATTTGAGCGAAAATGGAGAAATTATTGTTGACTATGTAATGATTCCTCCAGAATACCAATAATATGTTGGAAATAACTTCATAATCGCTTCAGTACCGCGATCGCAAGTCAGCGAAAAGCGCGATCGCACTGTTACGAAGTCTCCCTATATCCCCAAGCAGTTATTAGGGAATGATAATTATGAAATATTGAGGAAGCTTTTATTGCATCAATTTTATCTTTGGAGCGTAAGACCTTCAGTTTACTGAGGGATGTAAGCGGATTTTACAATTAACGTGATCTTATTGTAAATATGTGGTATAAAGAGAAATAACAACATAAGCATCTCTAGTCGTAATGCTTAATCGCACTTACACATACAAACTACAACCAAGTAAAAAGCAGATAGAAATAATTGACCATAATCTAGGGGTTTGTAAGTCTGTCTGGAATCATGCTCTATATCAAAGAAAACTTTGGTATAACAGTCGTAAGTGTGATATTAATAAGTGTTCTCTAATCTCTGAATATGTTGTCCAACCTTACGAATATCCGTCTTACCATGCTCAATCTGCGGAATTAACTCAAGCTAAGAAAACTAACCCTTACTTGAAATCTGGTAACGCTCAAGCCATGCAACAAACATTAAGAAAGTTGGATAGAGCGTTCAATGATATGGCTCGTAAAG
>JASJCP010000277.1 GCA_030065935.1 Xenococcaceae cyanobacterium MO_167.B27 | reverse complement strand
GGGGCTTTAAAGAGTGGAGATAAATTAGAATCGATAATAGTTGTTGAGCAATATTTTTGACTTCTGCTTCCGTGGTGCGCCAACCTGATTCTACTAATTGAGCTAAAGACTTTCCTGGTGCTTGTTGCTGCACAATATAGAAGGCTTTATCGGTTTCGGTTTCAATATCGAAGTAGTCTATATATTTCGGAATTGCTGGATGATTTAGTTTGGATAATACCTCTGCTTCCCTTTTAAAAAGTTCGATTTGTTTCCAGTCTTTAAGCTGTTTGAGACAGATAACTTTAATTGCAACAGAAGATTCTGTTTGCAGATTAACTGCACTGTAAGTAATTCCTACACTACCTTTACCTAAAATACCCCTAATGCGATATTTATCCTGAATAATCTCTTTTGGTTGATCTGTATTATCCCCTAGAGCGAGGTACGGAGCATTCGCCATAATTGTCAAACCAGTATTTTAAAAGAGGCATTGTCATCTTCTCGTCTATCACTTGATTAAGAAACTATAGCCTATAGCCTATAGCTACCAAAAGTATTACTAGCGAGTTCATACTTTAAATCAGCAACGCCTTAAAATAATTCTATTGCTATTTTTACTAATAATTTGAGAAAATGTTAGCCGATCGCTCATTTTGGTAAAACTATCAAGATCGGTATTTTTAATGAAAGATCAAGGTACAACAGACAGTTAAAGCGATCGCTTATTGGGGTTCTATGTTTCTAGCTCAAGTAAGCGGAATTACTAGTTACTAATTACTAATTACGCGCTCCCCAATCCCCAATTCCCCCATCTCCCCAGTCCCCATTCCACAATGACGAAAATTATAAAAGAAAACCATTCAATGCTTACTAGGGATGGAATCAGATTAGATGCAGATATCTATCGCCCTGAAACTGATTCAAAACTACCAATTTTACTGATGCGTCAACCCTACGGAAAAGCGATCGCATCTACTGTAGTATATGCCCATCCTACTTGGTACGCCAGTCATGGTTACATTGTAGTAATTCAAGATGTGAGGGGAAGGGGAACATCAGAAGGGAAATTTGAATTATTCGCCAATGAAGTAGCAGACGGTAAGGATACTATTAACTCGGTGTCTCAGTTACCAGGAAGCACTGGGGAAGTAGGGATGTATGGCTTTTCTTATCAGGGAATGACCCAATTATATACCGCAGTACATCAACCAACCGCCTTAAAAGCGATCGCCCCTGCTATGGTAGCCTATGATTTATACTCTGATTGGGCTTATGAAAACAATGCTTTTTGCTTACAAGCTAACCTGGGTTGGGCAATTCAACTAGCAGCAGAAACCGCCCGTTTGCAAGGACATGAGACAGCTTATCAGCAGCTTAAGTGTGCATCTGGTAACTTACCCTTATGGGATAAGATTCCTAGCCTACCTGATATTATGCAACAGTCAGCACCAGACTCTTTTTATCATGACTGGCTTAATAATTCTTTACCTGGAGACTATTGGAATAAACTATCGCCGAAAAATATCCTACAAGATATAGATATTCCCATGCTGCATATTGGAGGTTGGTTCGATCCTTACTTACGGGGTACGCTGAATTTATATCGAGCCATGAAAGCCAGAAGTCAATATCCACAATATCTCATTGTTGCACCTTGGGCGCATCTTCCTTGGGGTAGGAAATTAGGGAATATAGACTATGGTATGGAAGCACAAAACCCCATAGACGAAATACAGTTAAGGTGGTTTGATTATTTCCTAAAAGGCAAAGATACAGGAATGTTAGCAGAATCTCCTGTAAGTTTATTCGAGATGGGAAGTAACCAATGGCGTTATTTTGATGATTTACCCCAAGATAAAGCGAAAGTCTATTATCTAGCTAGTGATGGCTTGGCTAATATACGGCAAGATAGCGGAGAGTTGTGGGAGTATTTGGAAGAAGAAGAAATAAGCAAGGAAACTCTCGATCAAATAGAAATCTTATCCTCTCAAGCACTATTAGTAACTAACTTAGTAGAATTTCAGGCAACAGAATTACCCAATACTATCGATACTATAGTTCATGACCCTTGGCGACCTGTACCAGCTTTAGGGGGTCATAGTAGCTTTCCTGGTGGCTCTTTTGATCGTTCTAGTCTAGATTGTCGTTCCGATATACTAACCTATACTTCTGCACCACTGGAAGCTGATTTACATATTGTAGGAACAATTACAGTAGAAGTTTATTGCACTGCTGATACTCCCAGTTTTGACTTGTGTGCTGTTCTTTCTGTAGTCTATCCTGACGGGAAAGTCTTGAATTTTACTCAGGGTTATATTAGGGTTGATTCTCCTAAAACCCCTATCACTATACCCTTACAAGAAACTTGTATTAAAATTGCCCAAAATCAATGTCTGCGTCTCAGTATAAGCGGTGCTTGCTTTCCTGCTTATCCTGTTAACCCTGGTACAGGACAATTTCCCCACGAAACTCGCTTAATGGATGCTCAGATTATTACTTTAACTCTTAAATCTGGTACAGACTATCCTTCGAGGATTACATTATCTGTCAAGGAGAGAAAGTAATAAGTAATATTTGCTTCTCTTATTAAAGTGCGATCGCGCTTTTGGTAAGTCTGTTAGTGACCTTGGACTTGGCAAGTTATTTCGATTATTCTAGAAATATGAAAAAACCTAACGATCTTCATAATCTTGAGTCAGTGAAAAAATTACCAACACAGGAAAAATCTATCTTAAATGTCGCAAGAGGACTCCCGTTAGACCGACGTTAGGAGGTTAACGGCGAGACGGCGCGTTTAAACTGCGCGGGAAACCCACGCAGACAGCACCTCATGAATTCCGACAAAAAAAACAAAACGCCCTAAAGGATTAGCTTCGCGTCCGAAGCATCCTTTTTGAATTTAGGTGGCTTGGGAAGTCGTTTACAGTAATCTTGAATAATTTCTGACATACTAACTCCGCGTTGTTGTGCTGCATACTGAAGTCTTGATTTTTCATCTTCAGTAAGTCTTACTCTTAAAGAATGTTTTCTAGTCATTGTATCCACAAAGCATGATACAATAATTCTAACATTCGGTCGAGCAATGATTACCTTTACGTATCAGTACAAAATTAAGCCAACCAAACAGCAAATTCGGCAGATAGAACAGTATTTAGATATCTGCCGAAGCGTTTACAATTACGCTCATGCTGAAAGAAAAGCGTGGCTTGAGTCGAGAAAGTCTCTGGTAGATCGTTGCTCAATACAAAGTGAATATATAATTCCTGCCGAGACTCCTTTTCCTAGTTACAACTTACAAGCAAAAGCATTAACTGAAGCTAAAAAAGAATTACCTCATTTAAAACTGGTCAATGCTCAATGTTTGCAGCAAGTTCTCAAGAGGCTGGATAAAGCTTGGTCTGATTTTTTTCAACTACCAGGAAGAGGTTTTCCTCGTTTCCGCAATAAAAATCGGTTTAGAAGTTTTGTTTTTCCTCAACTGGGTAAAAACTGTTTAGATGCTGGTAAAGTCAAGTTGCCTAGCATTGGTTGGATTAGAATCAGGCAGTCAAGAGAATATCCTGTTGGGTTTACTCCCAAGCAATTCCAGGTTGTTAGAAAAGCTAGCGGATATTACTTGATGATTGTATTTCAATCGGCTGAATCCGTACCAGATGCACTACCAGGAAAAGTATCAATAGGTATCGATGCAGGAATCGAATCTTTTGTAGCTACTCCTTCAGAATTAATCAAGAGTCCTAAGTTTCTTCGAGGTAAGCTCAGGAAGCTGAAATTGCTCCAGCGACGACTGAAAAAGAAAACAAAGTACTCAAATAATTGGTTAAAACTCCAGAAAAAGATAGCTAAGTTTCATGAGAAAGTAGCCAAGACAAGGCGTGATTGGCACTTTAGTTTAGCCCATTATCTCTGTGACCAAGCAGATAATATTTTCGTTGAAGATATTAACTTTAGTTCTTGGTCGAAAGGATTATTTAGTAAGCAATCAAATGATTCAGGTATTGGTGGATTCATTAATGAAATTTTACCTTTTGTCTGTTGGAAAAGAGGCAAGTTTTATCTCAAGGTAAATAAAGATGGAACATCACAAGAATGTTCAAATTGCGGTCAACATACTGGCAAAAAAGATTTGAGTGAAAGAATCCATTCTTGCCCATATTGCCTTCATACTGAGTCAAGAGACGTTAACTCAGCCAAAATAATTAGAGATCGTGGGCGTGTCGCCGTCGGGCAGACGGTATTCAAAAACGCTTGTGGAGATGATGCGATGGGGTTCAAACAGTTATCTTTGTTTGAACTAGTTGGCAATCCGTGAAGCAAGAATCTCCCGCTATAGCGTGACGCTAGGAGCGTTTAGCGGGAGAGTGTCAAATATATAATAGGCTGAATAGACTAATTCTTAAGGTAGGTGATTGCGTTAGTTGTCTGAGGGGAGTGCGATCGCCTGTTGATGAAGCTAGAGAGTGAGAGAGTACGATCGCTTTTGGCTGGGGTTTTCGGGTCAAGAGTGCGAGCGCTTATTAGTTTGGAGACGGGAACGGCGATCGCCACTGTTGAATGATTCGGTTTGGGAATCAAGGATTGCGATCGCATGTCGATCGAGATGAGAAGGCGATCGTCTATTGAGACAAGTGCGATCGCCCGATCTTGTAAGGTATCTTTTGAAATCCCATTCCTACCTGTGTGCGGATAATTTGCTGTAAATGAGCAAGCCTACTGAGCACATCAATAGAGGTCAGCGGTTAGTTCGACAAGATTAAAAACAGCAAGGGTTAAAACTGCCAAAAAAAACCTGAAAAAAAACCTGAATTTTTCCCCTTTTACTTTGCCAAAACCAAACTCATAATACTAACAAAAGGTGGATAAGTTTGTCTAATACATAACTGGAGTATGAGAATATGAACACCATATTTGAACCGATAGAAAGTAAACTCCGTGAGATTGATAAGCTCGATCGAGGTAAACCACGTAAGAAAATAGTCATCCTTGGTGCAGGGATGGCGGGTTTAGTCTCTGCTTATGAACTATCTCGACTAGGTCATGAAGTAACTATCTATGAAGCCA
>JASJCP010000105.1 GCA_030065935.1 Xenococcaceae cyanobacterium MO_167.B27 | reverse complement strand
AAAATTTATTTATCTTTCTTCTGGATGAAGACCCTCAGTTTACTGACGGGATGAAATCCAGTCAAGATGAGCGCGGTAAGGGTTCAAAGCTTTGTAGTACAATACTAAAAGCGGTAAAGCGCAGTAAATAATTGGGGATTAAATCCCTTACCGATCGATCGTCGGCACTTTCTATCGCCAAGCGTAATTGTAATGGTGACGCGGATGGTATATTAGGTAAGCCGGCAATGTCCGAAGCCCAAAAAAATTAAATAGAATTTAGATCCGTTTGCGGTCGGTGCGCCCGTGAACGTTAAATTAAAATGCTCGTGGAATCGTTCTGACGGGGATATGGTTAAAGTCATGTCTAGTTAAGAGGTTGAGAAGCGAGAATCCCTCGGTTTACCGACGGGAGGTTCAATGAGCTTCTCAAAGATCAGCCGTTTCAACTCAACGAAGATGAAAAAACCGAGTTTAATTTAGCCGATGGACAGCAAGATACCTTTGTCTTAGTAAACGACAGAAATGGTTACAATGCTACGATTGTAGGCTTTGAAGAAGGAATAGATCGACTCGATCTAAGACAGTATAACTTAGGTTCAGTAGAATCAGCTCAGTCATTCCAAGACATACAAGAAAAAGACGACGGTCTTTGGTGGGAATATAAAACCCCTAATGTTAATGGGAATGAAGTGGTCTTGAGAATAGATGCTGACCCAGATGCAGTTAATGCTGCTCTAGTTTAAGAGGGATAGTGGAAATAGGGATTGGGGAGACCTTCGGTAGTCGCTTCGCGATTAGGGAGACTGGGGAGAGGAGGTGAAGTAATACTTATTACTTCTGAGTCCTTCATCCTTCGTATCCCCTACCAGATTTTCTAATTATCTGTTGGTTGAACTTGTAAGCTATCTTGTCCTGAACTTTCTAACTTAATTTCCCATCTAGGAGGGTTGCTAGCAGGATTATACTCATAGATACCTAAACACTGTTTCTGTTGGTTAAAAACCCGTAAATCATAACCATATTCTCTAGCAACAGTCCCAAATTGATTAAGAAAACGATAACGTCCCAGATAATCTAAAAATGTCCAAAGTTGCCAGTCAACAGTTAAATCAATTTGTTTTAGTTGAGGATAGGCTAACCAATTATTAATCAGTCTGCCACCAAAAGGATCGAATTGTTCTCTAGCCCACCATAAGCTAGGTACACTAATACCGGCAACAGCAATATTTTGGTTGCTAACTGCTGTATCTTCTTTGGTTTCATCTTTGAATAACTCAGAATCAGCATCAGAATACAAATCACATTGATTTACTGTATCAGAAATTACATTTTGTGCGGAAACTATTTTGGGAATTGATAAAAATATAGTTGTTAAGATAATAAGAAGCTTGACGTTAGCTTTCATAGTGATTATTATTAGCAAATTTAATAATTAGATCCGTGGATGAAATGAACTCTAAAATTTAGATTAATATCTGCTACTATGATATCAATTTCCTAATTATGCTGAGTCTTACCATCTCATGGATCTTAGATTTGGTGGGCATCTTTGCCAAATATCCTTATCTTATAGCAGTCAAAGTAAAGGTTAGGACAATAGGAAATAATTTCGCGCAGAGGCGCATCCGCGCAGAGAAATTAAGAGATGTCCTTATCTATCATTCGATTGCTATAACTGTAATCTTGCCTTCTGCCTACCCTACAATATAGCAAGACACCTCTGGTAAGTTAGACTACAAAAAAACTGGCATCATAAAATTAAATAAAATCTCCAATTTATTGAAGAAGCTGAGTTGTACTTGGTTTAACCCAACCTAAAATTATTTTATATTTATAGCAGCTAAACTGGCATAAGCATAAATCGGTCATTTGTACCCTATTAAGTAGTAGCAATTTACATTTATGAATTAAAGATATAGGGAACTACTATGGTAGAAGTAATTGCGATTAATACAAAAAATCCCCTAGAAACCAAGACGATTACTATTCAGCCACAAAAAGCCCTGAATCAAGAATGTTTTTTAGGTAGGGATGAGCGTTGCTGTATTGTGTTAAATGACACTATGGTCAGTCGGATTCACGGAAAAATTGCTTATCATCAAGGCAACTATTACTATGCGGATTTAGGAAGTCGTAACGGCTCACTACTGAATAACAAAAAAATTAAAGTTAATCAAAATTATCCTCTCAAAGCTTCAGATACAATTACTCTAGGAAACTATCTGATCTGGATTAAAGAAATTGGAGATGTACAACCTCAACCACCTGAAACCAAAGCTCTGACTCCTGAAGAATATATGCCTTTAGCTGGTATTAATCCTAGTTCCTTAACTTTTTGGACAAAAGGAGAACTAGAAGTTACTTGTGTCAGGATAATTGAAGAAACCCACGATGTGAAAACTTTTAGCTTTGTTGCTGAACCCCCGATATTATTTAATTATCAGCCAGGGCAATTTGTGACTGTTAACCTCAAGATTGCTGATAAACTCGTTAAGCGTTCTTATTCAATATCTTCTAGCCCTTCTCGCCCTCATACTCTTGATATTACTGTTAAGCGAGTTGAAGCACCACCAGAAAAACTAGATGCACCTCCAGGTTTGGTAAGTAACTGGTTACACGACAACATTAAAGTAGGGAGCAAGATTAAATTAAGCCCACCTGTAGGAAAATTTACTAACTTTGCCAATCCTTCTCCTAAATTGTTACTGATTTCCGCAGGTAGCGGTATTACTCCTATGATGTCTATGGCTCGCTGGGTTTGTGATACAGCGTCTGTTGTTGATATTACTTTTATCCACAGTGCGCGAAGCCAAAAAGATATTATTTTTCGGCAAGAATTAGAATTAATGGCTGCTAAGTATTCTAATTTCAAGCTAGCTATTACTCTGACTCGTCCTGAACTGGGAGCAACTTGGTATGGATATACTGAAAGACTGAATAACTCTATTTTACCCGCGATCGCTCCTGATTATCAAGAACGCACTGTCTATGTTTGTGGCTCTAATCCTTTCATGGCATCGGTAAAATCTATATTGCAGCAACTTAACTTCCCGATGCAAAATTACTATGAGGAAAGTTTTGGTATTACTAAGAAAGTAACTTCATCTCCTAAGACAAAAACAGAATTAATCGATTTACCAGAGTTAACTGGTTCTCCCCTCCCAGTTACAGTGGGTAGTAATGGTCACAATTATCATGAATTACCTAGTTCTGCTAATGAGTTACAGGCTGGAAAATTAGCCGTTGTCAATCCTCCCAAAAAGCCTGTTGCTTCTTATTTTGTAGTCGAGTTTATTCAGTCTAGTAAAGAAATTACTGGTGAAGAAGGTGAGTCAATTTTAGAAGTTGCTCAAGCTGAAGGTATTGACCTACCTTATGGTTGCGGAATGGGGATTTGTGGTCAATGTAAATTGCCAAAAATAGAAGGAGAGGTAGTATATGATGGTGATTTTGAATGCGAAGAGGATCAAGTTCTAACTTGTGTTGGGAAAGCAAGAGGTAGAGTAGTTATTGATGCTTAGGTAAGCTTATAGAAGCTCACCTCTAGCAAACTCCCTCATTGAAAAATATTCTGTTGGTTAAAGGGGGAGGAGAAAATGAGAAAAGGATTGTTTTTAAGACACTATCTATAATGACTATAAAATATACCTTTAACCTTTAATCTTTAACCTTTAACCTCAAAGATACCCCAAATTAATAGGCATCCTGTAATTCGTAGAAATCAGGGGAGATATAATCTTTACGTAAGGGCCAACCAATCCAATCTTCAGGCATCAAAATACGTTTCAGATTGGGATGACCTTCATAAACAATGCCGTACATATCATAGCTTTCTCTTTCCTGCCAATCCGCAGCCTTCCAAATCCAATAGACAGAAGGCACTTTAGGATTATCGCGAGGGAGAAAAACTTTGATTCTGACTTCTTCAGGAGAATCAGCATTATCGCTAACTTTGATCAAATGATAGAAGCTAACGAGATTTTTTCCTGCTCCTTCATCATAAGCTCCCTGACATTGGAGATAGTTAAAACCGTAAGCGTATAAGGCACTAGCTATAGGAATTAAAAAATCCGCTTCAATTTTGACTAACTCTACACCACTAGTATCTGCTTCTAGAGCTTCATTATCAAAACCATTTTCAGTGAGCCAGGTGGAAACTGGACCTGCTTTAACTATCTTGGAAGTTTCAGTAGTTTCTGGAGTTATTTCTTCTGCCACTTTATACCTCCTCTGACTGTGCTTCTTGTAAGGCTTCCTTGACAGGCATTCCCATACCTTGAGCTAGCTCTTTGGGTGGATTTTGCCAAGTTTCTGATTGGAGATATTTTCCTGTCAAAATTGGCTCAACTACCTTCATGTTGTGAGTAGTACTGTAGTAGCGGTGAGTTTGCTCTACCATGACAGCCCTTTCTTGAAGAGTCTCGTTAGCTACTTTCTTTCTCAATTTAATGATGGCATCAAAAATAGCTTCGGGACGGGGAGGGCAACCAGGAATATAAACATCTACTGGAATGAGTTTGTCAACCCCTCTAACTGTACTGGGAGAATCTACACTAAACATTCCTCCAGTAATAGTGCAAGCACCCATAGCGATGACATATTTGGGGTCTGGCATCTCTTCGTAGAGACGAACTAAAGCAGGAGCCATCTTCATGGTAATTGTACCTGCGGTGATGATTAAATCCGCTTGACGAGGACTAGAACGAGGTACTAGACCAAAACGGTCAAAATCGAATCTAGAGCCAATTAAAGCAGCAAATTCGATAAAACAACAAGCTGTACCATATAGCATGGGCCAAAGACTTGATAGTTTTGCCCAGTTATAAAGGTCATCTACCGTGGTTAAAATGACGTTTTCTGATAAGTCTTGAGTAACCCGCGTGGGATTAATCGGATTAAGTATTTTAGCTTTTTGTTCTTGTTCAAATATGTTAGATGTCATGACCACTCCAACGCTCCTTTTCTCCAGGCATATACTAGAGCCACTACAAGAATGGCTATAAAAATTAGAGCTTCTACAAAAGCTAGCAGCCCTAAACGACTGAATGCTACCGCCCAAGGATATAAAAACACTGTTTCTACATCAAAAACTACGAAAACTAGGGCAAACATATAGTAGCGGATATTAAATTGAATCCAAGCCCCGCCTACAGGCTCCATTCCAGATTCATAGGTAGTGAGTCGCTCTGGTCCCCCAGTGCGAGGTCTGAGCAACTTAGAAGCAGTGAGTGCCAGAGCAGGTACGGCACTGCAAATTAACAGAAACCCCAGGAAATATTCATATCCAGTTAGAACAAACAATTTCTCTCAAATACTCCTTAACGGAAAGTCTTATCCGTTACAAATTTTTACATTTAACTATTTTAGTACTTATCCCGTTGCTTCTTGGAATCAATGATAATCTGATTCTGGTTAAGGAACAGATAATTCAAAGTTAGAAGGGTCGCGTAAAAAGCGCATTGTTTCGTCTTCTAAGCGATGAATTTGATAAGGTTCAATGGTATTAGTTTGTCTGAGACAAGATAAGTATCCATTGATATACATTCTGATTTCTTCAAATTTGTAACCTCTACCCCAGAGATCGACCATGGAATCGGTAAGTTTTTGATAATGACGGATTGTTTGACTGTTTTGAAGCATCTTTTTTTCCCAACTTGATTTATGAAATAATTATTTATGGCTAAAGATAACCACACTCCCTACAAGATTTATTAATTTTTGGAGCAGGTGTCTTAATTGTGGTGTATTTTCCTCTATTTTACTGAGGAAAAGCACTATATTTCTGAGAAAGTTCTACTAGTATTGAGAGATTACCCCCATTTGCTGTTAAATGTGAGTTCTATAGTACTAGATCGTTGGGAAAAAGGGAACAGGAAACAGTTTATTATGGTGTTGTTTCAAGCCCAATCCCTAATTTATCACTCCTGAATCCTTTTTTTTAGGAAAAGGTGCAACTTTTGTGGGGGAAAGCCATTGTTTGACAGATACTTTTGATTTTTCAAGAGGTTTTTCTCGATCTTAGTAACGAGTGTTACAAAAGATTAATAATGGCTCTGATAGCCTTTAGACCAAGAGGAACACAGATATAGATAAACTATGAGGTCAAGTGGGTTCGATACTTATTTCAATAGTAGAAGGAAATCCCCATTTACGTTCGTTGTTGGGTTGGCATTTGCAACAGGCTGGTTACACCGTAAAACAGTGCGCTAGTTTGCAGCAAGGACGCAACGTATTTTACCAATATCAACCTATTTTAATAATTATAGACTCGGATCTTCCTGATGGAGATGGCTTAGAACTTTGTCAATGGTTACATAGTCAGCGTACACCCTTGATTTTAATGTTGTCAGCCCGTGACACTGAGCGAGACATTGTAGGAGGGCTGAAAGCAGGGGCGGATGATTACTTAACTAAGCCCTTTGGGATGCAAGAGTTTTTGGCAAGAGTGGAAGCTCTAATCAGAAGAATGCGAGCGAACTGCGCTCCTCTGTATCTAGACTATCACGATTTGAAAATTGATTTGGTACAGCGTCGAATTCAAGTAAGAGGGGAATTTATCGAACTTACTCCCCAAGAGTTTAGTCTGCTCTATGTATTAGCACAAGCGGAAGGAACCCCTTTAAGCCGTTCGGAATTACTACGTCGAGCTTGGCCTGATGCTATTGATAATCCTCGTACTATAGATACTCACGTTCTTTCTCTGCGGAAAAAAATTGAATCTAATCCCCGACAACCCCATCTTATTCAAACAGTAAGGAATGTGGGTTATCGTCTCAATCCGAATCTACTGGAAGGAACAACTACCGAGGGAATTAAGAACTCAGATTTATCACAAAAGTCTAAAAGCCTATCTCAACAAGTATCCCTGAATTGATTGCTAAAACGAGATGCTAAATTGTTATAGTTTTCAGTAGGAAATATTAAACTACTAAAAGCCTTAACTCTGTGAGCGGGAAGTACCTCGGTTTAACGAAGGGATGAAATCGAACTTCATCCTTACAATACAAAAACTTTATACAGCAAAAATTCAAGTTGTAATATAATAATTTTGTTGCTGTCTAGCTAGGCTATAGTTGCTAAATAGTTTCTCAGAAGTGTGCCTGGTGCAAGTCCATCGATCTCAGTCTGAGGGGGAATGGGGCGTATTAACCTTGATTTGTCGGTCAAACCAATAACTTACCTATTTTGCGCCCCCTTCCCCACCCTCTACGCCACTGGTAGCCAAGAATAGAACGCGCGTCTCCAAGCGTATGGTAGCCAAATAAAAGATATACTCCTTGGGAATCAGGGAGTCTGCCTGGGTAGCAACCAGATTGCTACGAGTGTCAGTGCCACCAGAAATGGTGAAGCAAAACCACTGGACGCTGTGCGCGAAGGGGCGACACACCTATAAATTTAACTGTTTTGCTCCAATCATTAACTTGAAATCGCCCCTTGCGCGACCAAACTCAAGCTTGCTTGTGGGAGGCAACGGCGAGAAACAGGAAGCTCGCGATTTATCGCGGGTAGTTCACGAAATGTTCCTACAGGATATGGAAGTTTACAACATCGAAAAAAAATTAGCACAACTTAAAAATTTATTTGTCGAGATGGAACAGGCTTTAATTGCCTACTCTGGGGGAATAGATAGTACTCTAGTTGCCAAAGTTGCTTATGATGTTTTGGGAGATCGCGCCTTGGCTGTAACCGCAGTTTCTCCTTCCCTACTTCCTGAAGAACTTGAAGCAGCAAAATTACAAGCACTAGAAATTGGGATGAGACACGAATTGGTAGAAACCAAGGAAATGGATAACCCCCAATATACTTCTAACCCTGTAAATCGCTGTTATTTCTGCAAAAGTGAACTCCATGATACCCTCAAACCCCTAGCACTAAAACGAGGCTATTCTTACGTGATAGATGGAATAAATGGAGACGATCTCAAAGACTATCGCCCAGGAATTCGAGCAGCTAAAGAACGAGGAGCGCGCTCGCCTTTAGCGGAACTAGGGATAACTAAAATGGAAGTTAGAGAAATATCTCGCTTTCTAGAACTCCCCTGGTGGGATAAACCAGCCCAACCCTGTTTGAGTTCTCGTTTTCCCTATGGGGAAGAAATTACTGTAGAAAAGTTGCACAGAGTAGGAAGAGCGGAAATCTATCTGCGTCAACTTGGGTATAAAAATCTGAGAGTGCGATCGCAAGAAGACACCGCCAAAATTGAATTACCACCAGAAGAGATTAAAGATTTTATCCTCAATACTGATTTACCAGAATTAGTTACTGCGTTTCAGAAGTTAGGTTTTCTCTTTGTAACCCTAGATTTGGAAGGTTATCGCAGTGGCAAATTGAATAAAGTGTTAACCCCTAACGGTTCTGGTTATAATGGCACTAGTGCTAAAAATTAAATCAGGTTAAACCTTATGGTAGAAAGACTCAAAAGGTGGGAGTCTCCAAGAAAGCGAGGACGCAACCACAAAGGGAAAGGGGGTTCCGCTAGAGCTAGACAACTGAGAAAGCAACAAAAGCTACTACGGAAAAAACTCAAAGAAAACTCAAACAACCAACAACAAAATCAAGACAAGAGGAGGGAAATTAATCCCCCCTCTATTTTTTTTGCTAATCTCAAATCTAGGGCTATGTAGTGGATGCTTCGATAAGTTATGTTAAGTCCGCTTGAATAGTTACATTTTAGGTTAGAAAAAAGGTCAGAGGTCAGGGGTCAGAAAGTTGAACATTGGTTGCTCTGATAAGTTTTTTTCTAAATAATTAAATGGAATTGGTATTACATGGTGAGGATAGGGAATAGGTAGTAGGTAGTAGGTAGAGATCGTTCCAGAGAAGAAAAATGTGTAAGTAATTTTATTTAATCTGAGTTCCTAACTGTGAGTAAAAAACTGCATAAATCTCAACAGTACAACGGGCTTAAAGAGTGGAAACACAAAAAACAAAGCCTAACATGAACTATCAAAATAATTCGATACCAGCATTAGAACTTGCTTTTAATTGCTCAGTTTGAGGGGTAAAGCCGAAATTCTTACAGATTCTACAAAAGCCCAACTTAATCTCTATTCAATAAAGAAGATAAGAAGTCAAAACTATGACTCAGCAAAATAATTCAAAGATATCTTTTTTAGATTATGTTAAATATATTTTTTGGTTGATTATTATCTCCATGTTCCTCAAGTTTTTTCTAGATAAAATTGAAATAGCTTCTCAACAATAATTAAGTTTAATTGATGTTTTGAATAGTCAATTAAATACTTTTCTCGATATCGGATTGTTTTTTATGTTTAAATTTTTAAGTTATTCGGGAGCATCCCATTTTGGAAAATCCATCGAGCAAACTAACGAGAATACTAGGGTTTCAAAGCATAATTGAAAGTGTTATGGGCAAAAATGGGATGCTCCCAGTTATTCTGGTATCTTCGGGATATTATTCTTAATAATAATAGTAAGTCTTCAATTTGATTCTGATATGAGTTTCGAGTAAATTTCAGATTATTGGAACAAGCAGAAATCTTATCCAGTAACAATGTTTTTCAAGAACAGCATAAGTTTTTTTCTAGCTTTTCTACCTATTTATAGTCAGAATCAACTAATTTTTTTAGCTATAAGTTTTTTGTTAGGATCATTGTTAGATTTGTTATCAATTATAATCTTATCTCTTGCATTGCTACTATTTCTACTAAAAGTTGCTTGTTCCATAGTAGGGGAAATAATCAAGCTGATGAGGATTTAGGTTTATTTCCCTAAATATGCTGTATTTTTAGTTAATTAAGCTATTTTTTGTATAATATCAAAATTGAACGCAATAACGATAAAGTTAATAGATAGAGATACTGATATGATATATTCCCTCTATCAAATACGGAAATACTAGGATCATGAGCGAAATTTCTACTACAGAACTAGAACAAACTGAAGATTTAATCGAAACAACTTCTACTCATCAAGACGTAATTGAAACAGTCATATATAGCTTGGATGAAGAGGATACCGCAATGGTTAACCATACTGATGAGGGTAGTCTCTGGAAATTTCAGTATGGCAGTGTGGAAGTTTTTGTGCAACTGACAGGGGAAAGTGATGATGATCTATTGACGGTGTGGGCGACAGTATTAAGCTTTCCAGTAAAAGATGAATCTCGTTTGATGCGAAGACTTCTGGAAATGAATTGGTCTGGTACTTTTGAAACTTGTTTTAGCATTCACGATAATACTGTAGTGGTTTCTTCTCAGCGTACTGTGGCGGATATGTCCCCAGGAGAAATTTCTCGAATCATTACCCTCGTTGCTACCATTGCGGATGATAATGACGAGATTTTACAACAAGAGTTTAAATAAAGGACTAAGGAATAAGGAATAAGGATTCAGAACTTTTGCGCCCATTCTAATTAATCTTGTTAGCTGAAAAGATTTAACTGATAATGTTTCTCCTTCCTTACTAGATAAATGGAATTTAGCTGCATAGCAACTCATGATACTTGGCGTTTAATTCCTTGGTTGGAAGCGTCAGGAGAAGTGCAAATGGCGATAGATAGTTGGTTACTAGAGCAACATCGTTTAGGAAAACACCCCCCCACTTTACGATTTTATACCTGGCAACCAGTAGCTATTTCTTTGGGATATCATCAGCAAGATTATCCTGAATACTGGCACAATATCACTTGGCAAGGAAAGCAGCTAGATATTGTTCGACGGGCTACAGGTGGTAATGCAGTACTACATCAGGGGGATTTGACTTACAGTGTAGTAACATCCCTTAATTCGGGAAATCGCAGAGCAGCTTATAAGTATATTTGTCAATTTTTAATTGCCGGATGGCGATCGCTAGGAGTAGAATTAGAATATGGTGCAAGTAAAGAATATAGAGGTAGTGATAATTGCTTTGCTAGTGCTACAGAAGCAGACTTAGTGACAACAGAAGGAGTAAAAGTTATTGGTAGCGCGCAACTGCGAAAACGTAGAGCCATTTTGCAACATGGTTCAATGATGCTCAATCCTGATGCAAAATTATTTGAGGAAGTATTTAAACAACCCTCTCCCAGTAATATTTTAGATTTAATTCCGAGAAAATGCGATCGCACAATTGTAACTATCATTGAAGCTCTAACCAAAGCTGCGATCGATTGTTTTAAAATCAGTTTGATACCCCAACCCTTATCCCATAGGGAATGGCAAGATATTTTAAGTAATCACAGTTTACTGAGATACTAAAATTGTTGAAGTTAATTGAATCAAAAACCATATTATGACCATAGTCAGTCAAGTTATTCTCAAAGCGGATGATGAATTGCGCTACCCCAGTAGCGGAGAACTCGAAGGAATCAAAAAGTTTTTAACCACAGGGGAAAAAAGAGTGCGTATTGCTGAGACATTAGCAGCAAACGAAAAGAAAATAGTTGACAAAGCTGGTAAAGAACTATTCCGAATTCACCCCGAATATCGTTCCCCAGGAGGAAACGCCTACGGACAAAAAGAATACAATCAATGTATTAGAGATTTTGGCTGGTATCTGCGCCTAGTTACCTATGGTGTTTTAGCAGGGGATAAAGAACCCATTGAGAAAATTGGGTTAATTGGTGTCAGAGAGATGTACAACTCTCTTAATGTTCCTGTCCCTGGAATGGTGGATGCAATTCGTTGTTTAAGAGATGCTTCTGTCGCCCTTCTTTCTAAAGAGGATGCGGAGGAAGCCAGTTTATACTTTGATTACATCATTCAAGCAATGTCCTAAATCACGGATTAGGGAAAGTTGATCAAAAGTTATAAAAAAATTATAGGTGACAGATAATGGGTAGAAGGCGAACATTGCGTCGGTTATTCATTATCGGTCGCCTATTATTAATTAATGTTTCGGTATACAACAACTGCTTGGATTTCTACAACTCTTCTACTCATGACCTATGGGGTATTTGGTTGGCTTTATGCTTCCTGGGTTACGAAAATGATGGAAGATGAGACAATATCACAAGGACTATTACAATCTCAAAATAGTACCATTGTTTATGGTGTTGGTACAATTTGGGTGCTGTTGATTGCAATTGTTTTTACTACTCCCGTGGCTTTGATGACAATTAGCTTGAACAGTTGGCTAAAATCGGAGATGAGAGCCTTTTTCTCTATCTTCTTTGGAGCTTTGGCTTTCGCCATTATTGTTCAGTGGCTTGATTATTTTGCGAGATTTTTTGTGTTACTAGCTAGTGCTATATTGGTCAAACTAGATTTACAAGCTCTGGGATTAAATATATGGTTATCTCAATTGTTGTTAGCAGTAATGAGTTTAGGTAGTTTTTGGAGCGGTATTGTAGCTTTTAATTATTGGGGTTAGTAAAGTGGCAAAAAAGTCTCTACAGCGCGGTTTAGTTTTATTATTTGGCACAGCATTTGTTGGTTCTACAGTATTTATGTTGGTGGGTAGTTTTTGGCGACGACCTTCTACTCCCATAGCAGATTCTAACCTTCCTACAGAAGCTCCAGCAGTTAACAGTAGAGATAACTTAACAGCTAGATTAGAAACTCAAGCTATTGGCTATGAAAAGTTATTAGAAAAAGAACCAGAAAATACAACTATTTTGACTAATTTAGTCCAAATAAGACTCCAAATGGGCGATTTAGAAGGAGCAGTTGACCCTCTAACCAAATTAGTTCAATTGCAACCAGAACGTACCGAATTAGCGACAATCTTGAACCAAATCCAAGCTAGGTTAGCAGAATCAGAATCAGCTTCGGAATAAGGGATTCATGATGGATGAGGGATGAAGGATGAAGGATGAAGTAACTTTTTAGCAAGTTTTTCAATCACCAATCACCAATCGCGAAGCGACGAGTTGGGTCTCCCCATTCCCCACACTCCCGACCCTCTGAAAAAAGCACACACCCCCTGCAATGCTGACTCCTTGAAAATTAATTATTGGCTTGTTCAGTGGGATTAAGCAGACATTGTTGCATCCTCACTGTAGCAGCAGCAGCATAATTACGACTAGAAGGGTTATCAGGGAAGAAAGAGTTACCACTTTCGTTGTAAGGGGATGCGACCTCACAAAAAGCAGACATTTTAGGAACTAAAGTTTGACTCCAATGACCCGAAATATCGGCAAAAGCCATGGCATTTCCAAAAGTATCTAGTTGAGGAATTTGTCCTCGTTGATTTTTAACGTATTTAGCCGTATTTTCTAACACAGCCATTAATTCTGCTCTGGTTACAGGTTGTTCTGGTCGAAACGAACCATCAGGATAGCCTTTGACAATTTGCTGTTCTTTAGCCCACTGAATTTTAGCAGCACTCCAACGAGAAGCAACTACATCAGGATAAGGTTGAGTAGTAGTGGTGTTAGGAACTTGAATTTGCATATCAGGAATAGTATCTAATGCACCAATTACCATAGAGACAATTTGTTCTCTAGTCAGGGATTGTCCAGGACGAAAAGTATTATCATTAAAACCAGCAATAAAACCTAAAGCCACAGCTTGTTCAATTTCTTGTTGATAGATATCTCCTCTGGTGTCAGGGAAAGTAACTGGTGCAGGTGGTGGTGGTGGTGGTGGTGGATTATCTCCTGCTGCTGCGATCGCAGCCGTATCGCCACTTAAGTAAAAATGACCTAATACTTTCTCATCGGCAGTTTTTTTGGTAAATTCCCAACCAGGGTTGAGATAAATTTTCAAAAACTGTCCTTCTGCTTGACCAAAAGTTTTTCCGATCACAGTCCGCGATCGATCTTGACGATTTACAGCCACTAGCTGCACTTCACCATTTTTTGCTACCACATCTAAACTGTAGTCTTGACTAGTATCTTGTCCATCTAGACGAACAGAATAGCCATTACTATCTGTAGCGCGACGACAACTACCTGTAAAGTCGAAAGTTGTCCATAAGGGGTCAATAATAGTAGGCTGTGAACCCATTTCTCGCCAACAAGCCTGTTTCCCAGGAATTTGCTCAATAACAGCCAAGTTATAAAATCTACCAGGTATTGCCACCGCAACAACTTGACTTTGGTCTATCTCTGTTTCTCCAATTTGAACGGCTTTAACTCCAGAAATGCCAAAAATGCTACCAGCAATAATAGAGGACATTGCTAACAGTTTGATCTTATTTGTGAGCTTCATATGCTTACTAACCATGAGAACTATAGAATTCAAGGGTAAATTTAACGGTTTGTCTGATTGATATACATAACTTTTTCTTCACGTTTCCATATCAGACAACAAAATTCAGAGTTTCTTTTTAAAAATGTGAGCGGGAATTCCCTTCTAAATGAGTGAGAGGGGATGAAAGCGAGCGGGATAACTTATTGGTCGTGGCTGTACAGGTTTGATACAAAATCTTTATATACCAATGGTTTCAGACGATGTATAATTTTTCCAAGCACCAGAAATCTAGCTATAGATTGCTGTAACTTGGTGCAAAGCAGAACCTTGACAACTCGCGATATGGGGTTTGGTACAGAAATTTTCGTTGTGCCAGTAAAATCTCGAACGTACAAAGGATCAAGTATCTTTGATGCTTTAGTACCCAGGGACTCTGGGGGTAAGAAATTGCCTGTAAAGTCGATCTGTCGGGGAATTGTGATAGCTGTCATAATTCTAGATAAAAGGCGCAGTACAGGAATGCCTAACGGCGACGTTGGGAAGCCCGCACGCATTTATGCTGCGGGAGGATGTCACTGGAATCTCTTAAGGAGATATTCACAGACTTGAGCCTGCTAAAAGATGTTCCCTAAAAAAAGTTTGTTACAAAACGCCAGTTCGACGAGGTCGATAAGGATAAGTTTTTGGCTTGGTCACACCGTAACGGGAAAAGACAAAAAGTTCAGCTTATCTTAATATTTCTTAATATATTAGTTTGACTCTATAGCAATCCTAAATAAATTCAAAGAACTCTATGGGGTAAATGTATGAATTGAACCTACCCCATGTACAACATTTCTCTCAAATCAGGTAGGAGTACTAGAGTTTATAGTTAAGGCATTAATTTTATATATGAGATCAAATTGGTTGACCAAATTTTTTTTTCAACAGGATGGAGAATAATATTCAGATAACAGAATTAATTAGTACTTACTATAATAATAATTATACTGGGAAAATTCTTTTAAAATCATCTAATGAAATTGAGTGGAAGATTTATTTTTTTCTTGTTCAATTAGTTTGGTTAAATGGGGGTTTCATCCCTGGCTTTCTTGGGTTAGATATTGAAAAAAATATTTACCTAAAATAAAATTAAATCAAATTAATTATCAATATTTTGAGCGATTAGAGCTTTATCCTGCTTCTTTTTTTTCGATACTCTTCCATAAAAAATTAGTTACTAATCAGCAAATTGTCGAAATGGTTCAAGGTACTCCGCCGTAAAAGGACGAAGCCTGCTTGGACTGCGTCAATAGTAAAATGGCAGAAATATTATTTGATATTTTACATACCGAGGCAATTTTTCTTCAAGAATTTAGAGTTAAGAATAAATTTGACAAGCAAATGTTTAATGAGGAATGGACAACTTATTTTAGATTATCAGATATCAAGGAATTTATAGTTAATGCTCAAGAAACTCTGTCTCTATTAAACCAAACAGGAGTTAGTTGTTACTCTCTCAATTTAGCTCCCAGAATCCTTAAGTCGGCTGAGTTAAAATCCAAGGTTTCTGCTGCTGTTTATAAAAACTTTACTTCTTTATTTGATGGCAAATCCACTATCAGAGATGTCGCTTACAAAATCAATCAAGATACTATTAAATTATCCTTTGTGCTGCTCCCCTACATCCGCAAAGGCTTAATTGAATTAGTAGAAGTTAATGACTTATTTATCAAACCTGAGCAGGAGCAAAAACAAGATTCATCCCTAGAATTAGTTTTGAGAAATCCCTTAATCTGCTGTATTGATGATAGCCCTCTCAACTATCATCTGATGGAAAATGTAATCAAAAAATTAGGATATGATTTTTTAGGAATTAAAAGCTCAGTCCAGGCTCTTTCTTTACTACTTAAATCCCCACCTGATTTAATATTTCTAGATATTATTATGCCTGAAATGGATGGTTACACTTTGTGTCGGCAAATTAAACAAATTGCACTGTTCAAAGCAATTCCCGTAATAATGTTGACAGGAGAAGAAAAATTAACCGCCCAGATAAAAGCGAGAAGTTGTGGCGCAGACGACTTTATTCGTAAACCCATTACTAGAGATAAAATTTTACCTGTGGTGGAAAGATTCCTAAAAGCCCCCAAGGAGAGTGAACATGAAAGTCAAAGCAGCAGTAGCCTTCGCAGCAGATAAGTCTCTTAGTATTGAAACTGTAGAGTTAGCTCCTCCCCAACCAGGAGAAGTGTTAGTAGAAATCAAAGCTACAGGAGTTTGCCATACTGATGCTTATACTCTTTCTGGTGCTGACCCTGAAGGGTTATTTCCCACAATTTTAGGACATGAAGGAGCAGGAGTAATTGTTGAGGTGGGAGAGGGAGTAAAAAGTGTTAAACCAGGAGATCATGTTATACCCCTTTATATACCAGAATGTCGTCAGTGTCCTTATTGTCTAAGTTTTAAAACGAATCTGTGTCAAGCAATTCGCGCTACACAAGGTAAAGGAGTAATGCCTAATGGTACAAGTCGTTTTTCTTTAGATGGAAAGCAACTATATCACTATATGGGTACATCCACCTTTGCTAACTATACAGTATTACCAGAAATATCTGTTGCCAAAATTCGGGAAGATGCACCCTTTGATAAGGTTTGCTTAATTGGTTGTGGAGTTACTACTGGTTTGGGTGCTGTAGTTAATACAGCGAAAGTTGAACCAGGAGCGAATGTAGTAGTTTTTGGTTTAGGGGGTATCGGTTTAAACGTTATCCAGGGAGCAAAAATGATGGGGGCGAGTAATATTGTAGGAGTAGATATTAACCCTGACAAAAAAGCCCTTGCAGAACAGTATGGCATGACTCACTTTGTTAATCCCAAGGAAATAGATGGGGATTTAGTGGCTTATTTAATAGAGTTGACTGGTGGTGGTGCAGACTATAGTTTTGAGTGTATTGGGAATGTTCAGGTAATGCGTCAAGCTTTAGAATGTTGTCACAAGGGTTGGGGTGTATCCACTATTGTTGGGGTTGCTGGTGCTGGAGAAGAAATTAGCACTCGTCCTTTTCAGTTAGTTACAGGGAGAGTTTGGAAGGGTACAGCTTTTGGTGGTGCAAGAGGGCGCACTGATGTACCTAAAATTGTGGATTGGTATATGGAAGGCAAAATTGATATTGATAGTTTGGTGACTCATACTATGGGTATTGACCAGATTAATGATGCTTTTGATTTGATGCACCAAGGAAAATCAATTCGGAGCGTGATTACTTTTTAGTAATAGCTATTACTTGAAAGTATCGTGTTCTGTAAGAATTTTCTCGACTCTAGCTTCTTCAATTTTGCTAGATAGTTTGGTGGATTCGTAAATATCTCTTTGGGTTTTGGTTAAGCTAATAGTCGAACCAATGGAAAAGGCTAAACCCATTCCCATGAATCCTTTTGTCCAAGCATCTACAGGGAGATAAATAATTCCGATAGCAGTAGCAGTAATAGAAACAAAAAAAGATATCCAGGTTTGAAACACCCAAGCAGCACTATGATCTTGATTAATTGAGCTTTTTTTCATCACTTAAATACTATTGATAAATGATTTTAAATAATCTTATAGCTAGGATAATATGGTGTAACTTTTAGGGTGACAGTTTTGTAATTGGTAGAAGGAGCAATCTTTGCCTAAGAAAATTAGAGAACTGAAAGCTATGTTGTTAAAAGCAGGTTGTATTTGCGAACAAGCTAAAGGAAGCCATACAAAATGGAGTCATTCTCTATTAACCTATAAAATCACTCTATCGGGGAAAGATGGGAATGATGCTAAACGATATCAGGAAAAAGATGTGAAAGATTTTCTCAAGAATATTGAGGAGGCTCAAAAATGAAATCTCGTTATAGTATGTTAATTCAATGGTCAGATGAAGACCAATGTTACATAGTATCTTTACCTGAGTTTGGTAAATATGCTCGCACTCATGGTGAGACTTATGAAGAAGCAATTAAAAATGCTCAAGAGGTTTTGGAATTATTAATTGAAGATAGTAATAATCTTCCACAACCAAATATTTATCATAGTGAAGTTTGTGCTGATTTATAACATAAACATTTTTATAAATTGTTTTTATGGTTAAATCAAGATATGAATTTTAAGTAAGATAAAATTGTAATATCCTATTTAAGAAGTACGAAAAATATCACCGCCAATAGTTGTTTCTATATAGTCTGCTAAATTAATAAAATCTTCTCTAGGATGACATCTTCCTCCTACTAGATTAAAAGCTAATTCACTACGGGGTTGATCAGGGTTTTCTAATAAATGGATTCCCCAGTAATATAGTTGCTCGCTAGCACGAATTACAGCTTGTTCAGGATCGATACAGTGAAATTTCTCGTCTTGTTGTTCAATGTCGTAATAAGCATTTAAGTAGGTTTTACGCAGAATGCTGAGTTTTGATTTGGAGGTTTTTTTATAGTTATTTACTACTACGAAAAGATGAGTTTTTTTATTGATTTTTCTGATGGCTTGAACTGTGTCTTCAATGACTTTTCCGTGTTTATTTATGCCTAAAGGGTTGAGGGTGGTAGGAATTACACAGTAATCAAATTTAGCAATTAATTCTTGGGGATTTCTTTCAAACGCAGGAGAACAATCACAGATTACTAATTGTGCATCTGGTGCTGCATCTTCGTGCCATTCTTCTGGTTTGAAGACTTCAATACTATGACCTATTCCTCCTTTATTATTGGGAAGATAAATCCCATCTCCTACTAATTTTAAAAGGTTTTGTTCTGGATCTAAATCTATTAAAGCAACGTTTAATTCTTGTAAGACAAATGCTCCTGCAAGATGGGCGGAAAGTGTGGTTTTCCCCACTCCTCCTTTACAGGTGAAAATGCCAAAGTATATCTTATTTTTGGGTCTATTTATATAGCGATCGCTGTTAGTATGAACAAAAGGTTTTATCCAATTAATCTTGGTTTCTGATGCGATACCACAATACATTTTAGTAGGTTGATTCCAAGATTTTATCAAAGATAAAACGGGATTACTAAAACCTTTGGTAGTGACCAAAAATCCGTAGTCAAACTTTTTTCCTGCTTCACTATCTAAAAAGTCACTAAATTGCAGAATTTGAGGGGTGGAAACTTTCCCTTTAAGCCATTTTACTTGTACGGCGATTGTATAGAGGTCATTCTTTACAATAAGATCGTATCCTGGTTGATTATTCTTAGCAGTTTCTACTTTCCATCCTGCTTGACTAAATATTTTGGTAATATGTTGTTCAAAGTGTTGATAATCTTGGATATATTGAGGATTGAGGAAAGATTCTGTCATATCATTAGTTAGTTAATTGGAGTTATTTAGCAAAGGAAGTTAGCATGATTGATAATGTTGAAAAAAGATTTGCTATCTCTCAGGGTGAGTCTTTACCAGAAAATATTACATCTATCACATTAGTCAATCTTCTACAACAAGCTGCTATTTCTAGTAAGGGTATTATTCATATTAACCATGAGAAAGAGACGTATTTTCAGTCTTACAAGGAGTTATTGACTCAAGCTGAAAGTATTTTATCGGGGTTGCGCAAATTGGGTCTAAAACCTCAAAGTAAAGTTTTTTTACAGTTACCAAGAAGTCAAGATTTTATTGCGGTTTTCTGGGGATGTATTTTAGGGGGGTTTATTCCGATTCCTGTTACTGTTGCTTCTGACTACACTACTGATAATAGTAAGGCTAATATTTTGCGCTATGGTTGGGAGTTGATTAACACTGTTGGATTAACAAAGCTAAATGTTGAGACAAGCAGGGGTAGCAAGGGGAGCAGGGGAAGTAAGGGAGAATGTATCCGCGCAAGCGGTGGAAGCCAGCGTCGGCGTAAGACGCAAGGGAATGTCCACCAAGAGAGGCTTGCGCCCAAAAGCTTTATCAACAAATGACATTCGCCCTAAATCTATTATTGTTACGGATAAAAGTTTAGAGGAGGATATTCTTGGCTTTGGTAAGAGGAATAAGTTAGAAGATTGTGTTGTAGTTACAAGAAGTCAACAGTAGAAGATTTATTAGTAGAAGAAAGAGATACTAACTATTATTCTGGGAAGCTGGAAGAGTTGGCTTTAATCTTACTTACTTCTGGAAGCACAGGAAATCCAAAAGGAGTGATGTTAACAGGCAGAAACTTGTTAGCTAGTGTTTATGGAATGGCGCAGGTTAATAAACTGTCTTCTGATGATATTACTCTGAATTGGATGCGGATGGAACACCTTGCTAGTTTGGTGATGTTTCACTTGACGGAAGTGTATTTAGGCTGTCAACAGATACAGGTTAGTAATAGTATAATTTTACAGCAACCTTTAAATCATCCTGACTATGTTAGGGCTAGTCCGATTTTAGAAGACATAGAATATTTTGATGCAGAGTTTTTCGGTTACTCTCCTAGAGAAGCAGAGTTAATCGATCCTCAACAACGACTATTATTAGAGTGTGCTTGGGAATGTCTGGAAGATGGAGGATATGACCCCTATACTTATGGTGGCGCGATCGCATTATATGCAGGGACAGCCACCAACACTTACTTACTTAACAATATTTATCCTAATCGCAATCATCTTTTCTCTCGCAGAGGCGCAGAGGCGCAGAGGAAAACTCTGAGTCGGAATTAGTTAGAGTTACTGTTGCTTCTGATTTTAAGTTGCTTTCTTCTGAATCTTATTTTCTCGCGCAGAGTCCCAGAGACGCGGAGGAAATCTCTGAGTCGGAATTGGTTAGAGTTAGCGTTGCTTCTGATAAGTAAGTCAACCTAATTAAACTTAAAATAAACTAGAAACACAATTTTTTCTTTTCCCCACACCCCACACCCTACACCCCACACCCCACACCCTACCTTCACCATTTAATGTTTAATAAAGTGGAACTACTTATGAAGTTGTTTTCTTCTGAATCTTATTTTCTCTGGCAGAGGCGCAGAGGTTTTTTCTGGGAGTCGAATGATTGGTTTCGATGTCTCTTCTTATATTGATTTAGTTTCTCCTGATATTCACTATCAACAGTGTCGTGAGAGAGGTATTATTTATGGTAGCAGTTTTAATGCGATCACAAAATTAAGAAAAAAAATAATGCAGTTTTGGGTAAAGTTGTTATTCCAGAGATGCTAACATCAGAAATATCTCAATATTGTTTTCATCCTGCACTTCTTGATGCTTGTCTGCAACTTGTATTTGCTGCTTTAGCAGAAAACCTGGCTGGCTTTACCTATCTTCCTGTGAAAATAGAAAATTTATGTTTTTATCAGCTACATCAAAATACTGATTTATGGAGTAGCGTCAAAATAAAACAATTTACTGGAGAGTCGCTATCTACTATTACGCTGATGCAGATATTTATGATAGTAATGGTTATATTATTGCTCAATTTAATGGTATTGTTATACAAATAATCAACAATAAAATCCATTGTAATATGCCATCTTGGAACAAGTGGTTATACGAAGTAATCTGGAAAGAGCAATCATCAACTATCAATGCTCAATTATCAGTTACTAAAGATTGTTATATAGTAGTTACCGCAGACAGCAATTTAGGAAATAAAATAGCATCAGCACTTCATAACCAGAATCAAGAATGTCTTTTTATCTATCTTCGTGAAGAGTATCAAAAAATAGATGATTGTAATTACAGCATCTATAGTGATGTCGCAGCACAATACAATATTTTCTATCAGGAAATCATCCAAGCTTACTCCCCTGACAAGATTATCTATCTTGCTACATCAGATAATAGTAATACTGACACTTATACATTATCTCAAGATTACCGACTTTCAGAAATTGTAACTAAACAGTGCAGTCAATTACTGTTTCTGATTCAAACACTAATCCAAAATCAAACAGCAAAACCACCAAGACTATATATAAGTACCTGGGCAAAATTAATTGTGTACTTTTGGGAAGCAGGGGAAGCAGGGGCGGGAAGGGGGGAAATATCCCAACAAATAAACTGTGCAATTCAACATATAACTTAAAATCCCCCCTTTCCGGCAGAGGGAGCAG
>JASJCP010000276.1 GCA_030065935.1 Xenococcaceae cyanobacterium MO_167.B27 | reverse complement strand
ATTCTGTAAATTGTTGTCCTTTTAGGATTGAATCATGATTCAACGCTATTTAGTATTTTTACTTTGTTACAAAATTCCGTAAAGCCCTTGTCGTATATGGATTAGGCTGGCTGTCCCCCCGCCAGCTAAGCTCATCAAGTGCAAGGGGTTTTAACCAATTTTAGGAGTTTTTCGCCCCTTTCCCCTCACTTTTTTCTATACCAAATATCCCTGTAACCTTTATTTGCTCAAGGTTGTCAAGTTATTCAGCAAACCCTAATTATTGCCCTTGGAACACTAAAATTAGTGGTCATGTTAAACAAAAAAAATGTTTGGCTATTCTTGAGAGTAGGGTAAAGTCTTTTAAGCCAAAGTGCGATCGCGCTTCAGTAATTAACTTGGTTTTCTAGAGCGAGCGCTAACTAAAAACAAACTAAATATCTTCAAAAAACTGTATATTAACCCCGTTGGGTGCTTCTACAACGATCGCCCTGACTTGTTTATGGTCAAAGGTGGATATTTCTACTGGCTCTGATAAAATCTTGATGCTGTGCTTTTGCAACTTCTCTATTAAGGCTGAAAGGTCATCTGTGGCAAAAGCGATCGCAAATATTCCTAGGTTGGGGGGTTTGGCAACATCAGACAGATATTTCCCCTTAACCGAACATTGGATAAATTCCAACGCAGGAGTCTTGCTTTCAGGCTGAGTTATAAATGCCATTCTTGATTCAGTCCCAGTTGGTAAGTTCAGAATATCGTCAATCATTCCTTGAGGTAATACCTGGTCAAAGATTGTGGTTAGTCCTAAGATGTCTGCATAAAACTTAGTTATCTCTTCCATATCTTCAACTACCTGAGACGAATCTAGCATGATGCCGAAATCACCTTTGATAACTGGTTTTGGTTCTGATAAACGCTCAATGAAGACAATAGGAGTTTCGTCAGGTCCCAGCATAATTGCTTCTTTGACTGTAACGGGTCCCCAACTGAAGGTATAAGTTATGGGAGGACAAATAAATTTATAACCTTTTTGTTTGAAGTAATCATAAGCAGCATCAACATCTTTAGCTCGAAAGGCGATCGTAAATAAACCATAGTCCCATGTATTAGCATCAGTACGGATACATTTGCCAGAATGGGGTTTAAATTCAATTAGCTCTAGCAGGGTTGTCTGTTCATCATTTTTAAGCAAAATAGCTTGAGCAGTTGTTTCTTCAGGTAAGTTCCATAGCTGCTCAATTGTTTTAGAGTCGAGGGAATAATCCGCCACTACAGACATCTGGAGAATATCCCGATAGAATTCTACAGATTTATTTAGATCGCGAACACCGATCAGAATTCGAGCAATTCCATTTTTGATCATTTTTAAGCCTTAGTGGACAGAAGCATCCAATTTTTGCAAGTATATTTTCCCAGGTAGTGATAGTATAGCGAATTATGTTTAGAACTAATCGACTCAAGAGAATGCTCCAAGCTGGTTCTCAACCAATCGGTTGCTGGATTTTTTTTTCAGATGGCGACTCAATAGAACTTCTTTCTATGTGCGGGTTTGATGCTTTTATCATCGACCACGAACATATAGCTACTGATATGAGCGTTCTAGTTGGACAACTGCGTGCAGCCCAGGCAACGGATGTAACCTGTATTTTGCGAGTTCCCTCACAGGATCCGGTTTACATTAAGCGAGTCTTGGACATTGGGGTGGAAGGTTTGCTTGTTCCAACAGTAGAATCAGCAGAGGAAGCACGAGAAATTGTAGCTGCAACCCGCTATCGACCTCATGGCGGACACCGAGGTGTTGGTTATCCAGAGTGCCGAGCAGCCAACTGGGGTTTAGCAGAGATAGAGTATCCTGCCAATTATCGAGAGAACCTGCTTATTGCCGTTATCGTCGAAACTCGTCGAGGCTTTGAGAATATTGAGCAAATTTCCGCAGTTGAAGGAATAGATATGGTGTTTTTAGGTCCAGGAGATCTTACCGCAGAAATCGTGGATGATTTTGCTGCCCTGACTACTTTTGGTAGTTATAACTACTCGGAACTTGACCGACTGATGACAGAAGCTGAATCAATAGTGAGCAACCGCTCCGATTGTTGGCTTGGGGGTATCAGTCGCAATGCCACAGGAGGTCGGGAACTGTTTGCTAAGGGCTATGATTTTGTAACACCAACAGCTGATGCTTGGTTGCTGTCCGATGCTGCGCGATCAATCATCACTGCAATGAAAGGTTGAGATCGGGAGATGGGGAGATCTTACAAGAGACAGATGCAATTCGAGCATATCACGATCGCCAATCAGGATTTTGAGCGATTCCATTTTCGAGCGTGTGGAGCTTTATCCAAATCTTATATGTCCTATTCTATAAAGATTTCTGAGAACAGGTATATATTTAAAAAATCTCCGCCATCCCCATCTACTGCTATATCTATCGAAATAGTAAAACTCATTAATTAATTTAATTCCATCACTCCACTGCTCAATTTCTTTTAAATTGTTAATACCCCATTTAAACTGAGCAGCATTTGAAATGCTGGGGTGTGCTTTCTTACTTATAGCTATAGATAAGGGACTAATCACTTCTATCAACATCTCAGAACCTGGAAATTTGTTTTTTATTTCCAGGATTTCTTTTTTTACCTCTTCTTGTTCAAAATAATAAAAAAGACCTTCTGCAATCAAAAGAGTTTTTTGAGGGTTGCGATCCTTGAACCTATCCATCCAAGAAAAATCAAGTATTGAACCAGTGATATACTGATGTCTATCTGTTTGACCAAGCAAGTTTTTTGCCAATTTCGTAACGTCTTCTAAATCCAATTCAAACCATTGTAATTTACCGTTATCAACCCTAAAGAATCTTGTACATAAACCCGCACCAAGATTGATAATAGTAGCATTGGGGTTTTTTTCTAAAAATAATTTTGTTTCTCGATCCAGAATCTCTGTTCTTATTCCATGAAATACTTGATATACTTGCATATTTGAAAATTTAGAAAAGTCAAAATCAATATTTTTCATTATTTCGATTGATTTTTGATCTTTAATTATGCCGTCAACCCTTCGACTTTCTAGATATCTAGCGTAAAAGGTAAGCAATAGAGTTTCTGAAACACCAGTTAGATAAGTCATTTCTCTCAAATTTATTATTGGTTTCTCTCCAGCAATCCTCATTTTGAAATGAGTTTAAGCCCTTCTAGCGATCGCCATAACCTGTAAGAATTGCTAATACAAATCTATCAAAACTGGAAACGGTGTTTTCCTATACCCATGAAAATGTACAAAGCTGATAAGCAGTTTAAAATTTGACAACGACTTTGCCACAATTTTGACCAGCAAGCAGGTAATCTACAGCAGAAGTAACAGATTCAATCCCCTTAAATTCAATGGGGTCAACAGCAACTTGTATTTTTCCAGTATAGAACAAATCTAACAAGCGATCGCGTGCTTCTAGCATATATTCTTTATACATCGGCATCAGAAACCCTCGAATTGAAGCAGCTTTCCAAAGCAATTTGCTATAAATTCGTTCTTGGTATACTTGTTCGAGATTCTTGCCGTACTCAGAGATATAGCCCACCACAACCAAACGCCCACGGACTGCTAAATTATCAACACAGGTATCGAAGATATTTTTGCCCACGCATTCAAATACAAGATTGACACCATTAGGATATTCTTGTTTGAGTACATCATCTACATTTTCTAAGCGATAGTTAATTACGCGATCACAGCCTAATTCTTGGAGTAGCTGAGATTTTGCCTCAGAGCCACAAGTACCTATAACATGATTCCCTGCTAGTTTTGCCAGTTGTACGGCAATATGTCCTGTTCCCCCTGCTGCTGCTGTCACCATCACAATCTCTTGGCTGTTCATTTCTCCCACTTGTTCTAATGCCACTAAAGCTGATACACCAGTAGGCATCAAACTTAAAACTTCTGGAGTTGCTTCAGGAACTTTAAATCCCAGATTGCTCTTGATAACCTGGTATTCCCGATATCCGCCTCCCCGTTGAGTAGTTAATACAGCATCATCCACCGCGAAATCTGTGACCTTATCTCCCACAGCCTCCACCTTTCCTACTGCTTCTACCCCCAAATCAATAGGTGGTGTCTCTGTGAAATAGGGTATTTTTCCTTTACACAGCAAAGTATCAAACCCTGCATTAACTCCAGCAAACTTATTACGAATCAAAATTTCATTGCTAGCAAGTTCGGGAATTTTCTCTTCTACAATTTCAGCAGCAGAGGTAAAATCTTTGCTAAACTTTTTGACAATTAATTTTTTGTAGGTTTTGGAACTCATAGATGAGCAGTACTCGTGAAGTTATTATTCCCCAAGGGATGGAAATCCTCTACGAAAAGTATCACTACTGTCCTGGTATTAAGGTAGGGAATACATTGTATATCTCAGGACAGGTAGGCAGGGATGAAAATTTACAGGTGGTAGAGGAAACAGAAGCCCAATTTGTTCAGGCTTTTGAGAATGTGAAAAAGGTACTTTTAGCAGCAGGAGCTAGTTTTGATGATGTGGTAGAGATGATTACTTACCATGTCACAGGAGTAAATATTGTGACTTCCTCCGAGTCTTCTGTTTCAGAACCACAACAGTTGACTATTCCCCACTTACCACTGTTTATCCAAGTAAAAGACCGCTATTTCACCAATAAATTCCCTACTTGGACTGGTGTTGGGGTGACTGGTTTATCTACCCCAGGACTCATTGTCGAGATCAAATGTACAGCAGTTCTAGAAAATTAACTGCTGAACTATTCTGAACTGTTGCTGACTAGTGTCAATTTTCTTATACAAACCTATATTTTCCTGTTTATTGTCCATAGGTATATCCGTCTTTTTGATGAACTCGTCTTAACTTATTAACATGAATACTTTTGGGTTTTTGTCCCAAGACAGTAAAGTTGAAACTGTTAGATAAAGATCGAGGATTAACTCGTCCTAAACATCCTTGATCATCGTTTTTCTGGGTCTACCGAACTTACTGTGTAAAACTAACTAGCAAACTTCCAAGTTA
>JASJCP010000104.1 GCA_030065935.1 Xenococcaceae cyanobacterium MO_167.B27 | reverse complement strand
TAAACCTTTTTACCCATTCCTTAATTCTTAACGACAGTGCCTCAAACTAGCGTTCATTCAAGGGTGTCATGACTTAACTAAGGGAGATTCTAGAAATAGAATCTAACTCTGCAACCTATGACAAGATACATTCCTAGACTTAACTAAGTTTGTATAGGTTTTTCATAGGTGTTCAAGAATTCAATTACTACCTTAGATACTTCTTCAGGCATCTGGTTCATCATACAGATTGTTCCTGCTTCAAATTCAACCTCCTTGCTATTAGCAATAGCTTTGGCAACAAAATGACGGTTTTCTGCTTTAGCTAAACCCAATCGTTCAAATTCTTGCACGTCATCTAATCCCCATAATATAAGAGTGGGACATTTAATCATTTGCAAGCGTGCTTCAGCCTCCAGACAATATTCTTTCACTGCCCAAACTGCGTACAAAGGATGACCAAAACATTTAAGATCGTCTAAAATCCAACGATGATTTAATTGGGCAGAACCAACATATCTAGATCGCGCTTGCCATCTTTGCATTAAGTGAGAACCGTCTTCTTTAATTTTGAACCCAATGTCATATAACTCACCCAACTTGGCTTTTCCCTCCTCACCGAAGCCAGGCACATTGCCTATTATCAGCTTTTCGACGCGCTCTGGATAGGCTGCTGCTACTTCTGTTGCCACAAAAGCCCCTGTATGATTACCGAAAATGCTCGTCTTTTCTATACCTAATTCATCTAAAAGAGCGATAACAGTTTTGGCATAATCGGGGATAGTGTACATCCTGGGTGGCTTGTCGGAATCACCAAAGCCCATAAGATCCATTGCCATGACTCGTCTGTTTTGAGCAAAAATAGGCATTAACTCACGATATTCATCACTACTGCGGGGGTTCATATGCAGTAAAAGCAGAGGCTCACCATCTCCGCCAATTCTATAAAGAATCTGTCCGTCTTCTGTATCTAAAAATGCTCTCTTAATCTTTTGTTTCATTTTTTGATTTTTCCTCTGATGGGCAATGCCCTGCCCTACATCTTACTACGCCAATTTCACTGCCTTATTCGCTAGTTGCGGTCGTGGTGCCATCTTAAGAATTTCCCGCGCCTGTGCTGGTGTTGCTACCTCGCGATCAAGAGTATGTGCCATCTTGGCAACCATTTCTACCAATTCGCCATGGTGTGGCTTGCCGAAGCGAGAATAATGATAATCTCCCAGTCCAATTGCCACGTGACCTCCCATTGTAATAGCCCAGGATGCCACCCGCATCACGTCCCCATTCCAGCAGAGTACTAGCCACTGGTTATCTCTAGGAACCTCAGCTATGAAAGCCTGTAATCCATAGATATTTGGTGTAGCACCTGCTGGCATCACTTCCCCAGTAAAAACAAACTCCCAAAGGGTGTCTTGTGGCAAGAGTCCCATTTCCTGGAAGCAACGGGCTGTTCGCATTTGTCCTACATCCCAACAGATTGAGCTTACATAGACATTGTGCTTTTTGAATACTTCAAGCACTGCCCTAAGATTCTCACGGGTATTAACGTAAACTTGGTCGTAACTACTGAACTGTTTGGCTTGTGGCTCCCAGAAGTCCACGTTAAGAGAGCCGAAATCTACTGGTGCCATATCTACCCGTAACACTGGGTCGTCGTTCACTGCCAAGATGTGTCGAACACGATCTTCTATCTGGTTTTGTGTAATATAACCAAGGGTTGGATGTATCAGAAGATCCGTTTGTTCGCGAATGCCTTGTATGACTTCAAGATAGAGTTCAACATCATTGCGTGGATCTCCAGTGGCAGGATCTCGCCCATGCCAATGAAAGATCGATGCTCCTGCTTCCCAGGCACGGACTGCTTCTCGGACGATCTCCTTTGGGCTGTATGGAAGTGCGGGATTGTCCCCTCGATAGGCTATTTCGTTGCAGCGACACTCGATAATAAGTGGTAGTTCACCATTCATTCTCTTCCTCCTAATGATTTTCCAGAAAATTGATAACTACTTTAGATATTTCTTCTGGTATCTGATTCATCATCCAAAGAGTTCCACCTTTAAGTTCAACCCTGTGGCTATGAGTAATTGTTTCTGAGAGCCAAAGTTGATTCTCTATCTTTGCCAAACCAGATTTTTCTAATGGTTCTAATGCCTTTTCCCCAGACAAAATAAGAGTAGGACACTTAATCAAACTAAATCTTTCTTTGGCATCAAGACAGTAGTTAGCTACAGCCATCCCAGTATATACAGGAGAACCAAAACACTTCAAATCTTCCAAAACACAACGGTGATTTAATTCCCCATTACCAACGTAATTGACACGAGCCAACCATCTTTGCATCAGGTGAGAGCCATCTTCTTTAATGCTAAACCCTTGGGAATATCTCTTAGCAATCTTGTCTGTCTCTTCCTTATCAAATCCATGTACATTGCAGAGAATTAGTTGATCAACTCGCTCTGGGTAAGCTGCTGCCAATTCTCCTGCTATATAACCCCCTGTGAGACTACCGAGAATACTGCTTTTTTGGATGCCCAATTCATCCCAAAGTGCAATTACCGTTTTGGCATAGTCCGCAACTGAATATACTCTGGGGGGTTTGTCAGAATCACCTAACCCCATTAAATCCATAGCAATGACTTTTCTATGTTGAGCCAGAATTGGCATTACTTCCCGAAATTCATCACTGCTGCGAGGAGTCATATGGAGTAACAACAGAGGTTCTCCCTCCCCACCTATTCGATAAAGAATCTGACCATCTTCCGTATCTAAAAATGCTCTCTTAATAACTTGGTTCATCTTTGTTTATCTCCCAACCCTCCCCTAAATTGAAAACTTCTATCGCTTCCGCTCCTCTTTAATTAAAGTCCTTTGATAGATTTCACCATTCTTGAACCAATGCCAGGTACGAGCGCGATGGTTCTTACAGGAACTAAGGTGGATCATTTCGTAGATATAAGCATTGGGTATATCTTTGTAACTAAAGTAGAGGATAATAATCGAATCATCAGCTTCCCACGCGTGTCCATCAATACGTTCCGTGTCAAACCAAAGTTTTTTGTCTCGATACATTCCTGGGAACTTATACTCCTGGTATTTACCATCAGCCCATTTATACCGATTGGTTTGAAAGTAGGGATATTCTCCATCTTCTGGAAACTCGCAAGTTAGATGGGACTCATTCTTGTCTAGGATATTTCCCTCATTGTCAACTGTTGTATATGTACCCACCCAGTCCCCTTCATGTCGTACTAGTATGGGCATTTCATCTTTGATATTAGCCATAGGAATTTCTCTTTGTTCTATTCATCTCAAATTAAGTTTATGTCATATTTTCTTAATTTTCCGTTAAATATTGAAGTTCGGAGTTGTAATTTCCATTATGGAAAATTAGACTTTCCAATTAGGTTTTAGCTAAATCTTGAAAGATGTAGTTGAGCGATCAAAGAGCAACCTTTAACAATCATTAGTAAAAAGCAAAAAGTTAGATAAATATTTATCAGTTCGTTGTTTTAGGACTGACCTCAAAATATAGTTGCGATCGATAAAAACAAACATTAAATTCCATAAAAAAATTAACTTGTCCCAAAATTAGTGGAACTTCATTATTTCTTGTCCAAGCAAATACAAGCTTTACGGGGTCAAATTTTCCTATTTTTCCATCAACTACAATGGCACAAGCTTCATACTGAGCTAAATTACCTGTTAAGTTTAAAGCTGTCGTTTGAGTTTCCCAAGTATAGCCAAGTTGAATTCCTATTGAATATGGCAATACATTAATCGTTGCTCCAGTATCTAACAACCCAGAAACAGTAACCGAGCTATTTTGATAATTAAGCGAGATTGGTAAATAAGGACGAAATGCAGCCTCCCCTAAAGCACTATCAGCATTAATAAATCGATATGTTTCACTATTACTCATCAGTTTGAGATTTAGCTTGTTGTAAAACTTCCAACATGGTGTCTGCTGCTTCAAAAGCATCATAGGGCGACCAAACTGGATAAGAGCGATCTTCTTTGATTAGCTCGGATTCTTCTTGAGCCAATTCGGATATTAAAACTTGCATGAGATAAAGCTTGTCTTGACGTTCTAGTTTTTGTATTGTGTTGAGTAGTTCGGCAGAAACCATTTTTGAAACTCTAGAAATTTTAATAAATTGCGATCGCCTTACCCAACTGTGTGTATGACGATGTTTTTATCCCAATCAAGATCATTCTCTAAATTTTAGCATTTGGTCTTGTTCAAGATTTGCGCTCGCTCAGTACCTTACTTTGCAAGATTACTAATTGAAGTTCTCAAGCAAGAATTAGATTTACAAAATGTCTGACAGCTTATGTCGGGACGACAACAATTTTGCCCATAACACCCCGTTGTTCTATCCGCAGCAATGCGGATGCTACCCCTTCTAGACTAACCACTTCATCGATCGCTGGCTGTAATTTCCCCTCTGCAACTGCTGGAATTACCAGCTTCCTCAGTGTTTCTAAACTTGCCCGATATTCATTGTTGTACCAGAGTGCAATACCATAGAGTTTAACATTACGCCCTATTAGTTTAACCAGTGGGATAGTAGCCTCTATGCCCGTAGTATAACCATATGATACAATGCGACCATTATTAGCTATAGACTCAAGACAATGAGGTAAGGTTACTTTCCCCCCACCATCTAACGCTACCTGAACTCCAGTTTCTCCAGCAATATTCCGAACCTCAGCAACCACATCTGACTTACTGTAGTCGAATGCGTGTTCTGCTCCTAATTCCTTCAAGCGTTCAACCTTTGCTGTATTACCCGCAGTTGCGATCACTCTTCCCCCTAGTAACTTGGTAAGTTGGATCGCAGCCGTCCCAACACCACCACTACCAGGATGCACTAGTACCCACTCTCCAGACTTCACCTTTGCTTTATGGATAAGTGCCATACTAGCAGTTAGATAGGCGATGGGCAGACTGGCTGCTACTTCAAAAGAAACACGATCGCATATTGGTAACAACTCATCTACAGGTGCGATCGCATATTCAGCAAAAGCACCGCTTACGTGACCAACTACGCGCATCCCTGGCACAAATTCAGTTACTCCCGAACCAACAGCATCTACTTCTCCTGCTGCTTCCTGACCAAGAATATGAGGCAACCCCCGAAAACCATATCCTCGATAAGTTCCATAGGTTGTCTGTAAATCAGAGTTATTCATCCCAGCAGCCCTAACGCGAATCCTTACTTCACCTGGATTTGGTTCTGGAACTTCTACATTATCTACACGTACTGAAGTAGGGTTGCCGTATTCGTGAATTCTTGCTGCTTTCATTAACGTTTTTATCTATAGTAATCTTATTTCAGATGACAATAAAAAAATCTCTATTTATCTTGAAAATAAGAGCGGATGTACTTTGGGAAACCTTAATATGACCCAGTATCCTTAACCAATGTCAGTAAAGCAGTTGAGTAATGAAAAAAAGCGATGGCTATTTCTAAGATCAATAGCTAGTAATCATTTAAAAAAACAGATATTTCATTGAGCGACTGCTTTTCAATATTCCTACTTGCCATCAAGCGAAAATTAGTTATTGACCTATAATCATATTGCTTTTCTTGGATACTACCTTTTGATAAATTGAAAGATAATTGTTTTGAATTACTCTCTTTCTTTTTGCTCGAATGTGAAACAAAATCTCCCATTGCTTTTGTTCCGTTTTTAAATCTAAGCAAAGTGGTTTTAATAGCTTCAATACTGCTGTCAATTCCTATCCAACTTCTTTCTAAATTATCTGCAACCGCCAATGTTGTTCCAGAACCAGAAAAGCAATCTAAAACCAAGTCTCCAGGATTCGATGAGGCTTCTACTATTCTTTTAATCAAATTAGGGTTTTTTTCAGTTGGGTATCCAGTAATTTTGATGTTTTGATTATGAGCATCCTTGAAATCTAACCAAATGTCTTGTACTCCAATACCTGGATTTTCATCTAGATATACTTTTCTTCGAGGGTTTCCGTTGGATGACCAATATATTTCTCCACGCTTATCAAGCTCGTCCAATTTGCTTGGTGTATATTGCCAGTGTTTCCCTGGAGGTGGCAGCATATTACGCCAAGGCTTTCCTGTTTCACCGTTCCTAATTCCAGGAGCGTGAATTGGAACTTTCATAAATCGTCGTCCTGTCTTTTCCTCAACGTACTGGTACTCTTTAGCTCTATCTTCGGTTAGCGGTTCAAATTGTTTGTTCCAAATAAACTTTGATGATTTAGTATAAAAAAGAATATAATCACTAATATTTCCAAAGCGTTTTCTAGTGTAGTTTTTGGGGTTGCATTTTTTCCTAGTTATACAATTTTGGAAATTAGTTTTTCCGAAAATTTCATCGAGAATAATTTTCATCTCGAACACCATTTTTTCATCCAGATGAATATAGATCGATCCATCTGTTGCCATAAGCTCTCGAATAATAATCAATCTTTGGCGCAAAAACTCAATATATTCTGTATCTGTTAATATGTCATCATAAGCGTGTTTTAGTTGACGGGAATGAAAAATAGACTGAGTAGCAAAAGGTGGATCGATATACACTAAGCGTATCTTACCTTTAATAGATTTGTCCTCCAAAAGCGATCTTAATGTTGCCAAATTGTCCCCCCAATAGAGACTATTAATGACTTCAGTTAAAGAAGATGTCCCCCATTGCTTTATCAAAATATGTCTATCTTTTTCTCCAGAAAAAATATTTTCCTCTGATATTTTATTAGGGTAAGTTAAGTTGTAATTCTCTTTCTTCTTATGTTGCTTTTTTCTTTTTGGTATTCCAGTTGCCATGTATAGAAGTGTAATAATACTTATATTTGTTATTTATTAAGAAAGTAACCATTCGCGAGTGATACGTTCAGTAATCATTCTCAAAGTAACTACTTTGATTTTTTGTGAATTAATATTTTCTAGATCTGCATAGTCATTCCACATTGAACCAAGTAATAGCCCTGGTCCATCATTGAGAAAGATAACTTTTATATTTAATTTGTGTTTTTGTGCATAGTTAAGAATCTCATTAGCGCAGTCCCGATATTGACCTGTTCTGTCGTCTTCTTGCGCTCCACCACGATCGGAATCGTACCTTGCTAATCCTACTGCCAAAATATTTTCTTGATCGTATATAACAAAATCAACAGGTCTTTTAGGTTTTGGATAATTTGAAAATATATCACCCAAGAGAACATCCTTACCAGAACGCTCAGGACCAACAACCTTCAAGTTGGGGAAATCTTCCCGAAATATAGTAAATAATCTTTCAGTTAGATCGTATCCCTTCTTACCACGATCCTTATACTCCCAAAGGATTGCACACAAAGTTTCATCTGGAATCGGGCGACTAGCAAACTTATGCTGAACTTCTGTGATTGCCCTAAACCCTTTACCGAACTGCGTACATATTTTCATTGCTGAGTTTTTTTTCTTTAACATTTCTACTGGAGTTTCAGGACTTACATACTTACGAAAAACTCGGCAAAGCTGAATTCTCATCCACTGTGGCTTCACCTGAGAAATTGACAGGAAAAAGTCTGTAGAGGAATGGGACTGCTTCAACAATTGACCAAACATCACAAGTACTGGTTTATATAATTCACAAGCTAAAGGTAATATGTCAGGATAATACTGTCCTGTTGATAGAGTAATCCATAAATGACCTTCTGTTTTGTAATCAGCAAATGAGTTTTTTGCTTTTAGCACCTTTTCTTATCCTCTCTCTTCTTATTTATCTATTCCATAGCAGTTGTTGATATTAACATGAAGTTCAAAATACGAATCGATTACACTTTGAAACTAAAGAAGAAATTTGAACAGAATCCTAAGCAACACACTTTTGAAGGAGTTATCGGTAAATGAAAAAAACCACTGATGCTTTAGAGATAATGAAAGATATGATTGGTGATGATGCCGAACTGCGAGAAATGTGCGAACAGGCAAGGATAAATGCCCACGTCGCGCAATTGATTTACGATGCCGGTACTGAAGCAGGATTGAGCCAGAAAGAACTAGTCGAGATGATTAATACGACTCAATCAGTTATTTCTCGTCTTGAAGATGCCGACTATGAGGGACATTCGCTCTCAATGTTGAGTCGTATTGCCCAGGCTCTTAATCGTGAAGTTAAGATCGATCTTGTTCCTATTGCTTCCGATCTGGCAGTAAATAGCCCTAGCTCACAAATGTGAAACTAAAAAATATCTATTAAAAAAAATATAAAACAGCCTATTATACTTCTATCTCTATCAGCGATCGCTATTCCTTAGTCCCCTAGCCCATCACCGTAAATAGCAGCGATCTTCATATCTGCTTGGACTAATGCCACTGGGTAACTCATCCTATTTCTGCGATCGCTTTTTCCACAAAATATTCTTCACCCCAAACACATCATTGAAGGTGGTATATAGTTTCACGGACTATCGATAATATTTAAAAGTATCATAATAATATAATATGAAAGTTTAATACACTTTAGTATTATGAGTAAAAATATAAGTATTACCATCAACGAAGCAAATCTTGAATACTTAAATTCTCTTGATAATCGCAGCAAGTACATTAATGAATTAATTGAGAAAGATGGTATAAGTAAGCTGGAAGCAAGTATGCGAGCAGGATATATTGCTCAATCCCAAAGTCTTGAAATGAAAGAAGAAGATCTTTTGTGGGAAGTTACAGTAGGAGATGGTTTAGCAGAGGAAGGGGATGCAGATTAGGAGAGGAGAAATCTATGCAGAATGTGGTTTTTATTAACTAAAAGTTAACTGTTAATAGTCCTTAAATGAAGCGATCAAGTGAGCGAGTTTCTCTACAATTGCATTTCCCAAAAATCGCTCTTCTTTCCCTAACACTTTGAATTTGAATTATATTTCTTGACCCAAAACATAAGGCGATAGCCTTATGTGAAAAGATAGCATTAAAAGCATTTCTTGTCATTTTGTTGCTCAATTTTTTCTTGGATTGCTTGTTCCATAATGCTAATATTTTCCTCTATGGGCATACCTTCTTCTGTACAAACTGGTGGATATCGTTTTACTTTTACACCATCTTGAATTTGGAACAATAGTCTAATAGCTTCAATATCATCTCGATGTTCAAGGACATAAGTTCTTAATTCCTTTTTACTCATTGCTTCATAATTTGGCTTCATAAAAAATACCATTCTCCCTTGGGTGGAATAACAATTTGAATATCATCACCAGCCAAAATAAAAACATTTCCTATCTTTTTATCAAAGCGGAATAAATGAATATCCTGATAACCATTGGACAACATTTGACAAACTCTCAGACTGGCTTGGGCTTGTTGGTTGGTTGGATTAATTGCTTTTGCCTCAATTATGACATTTTGTTTATAGTAGTCACTCAAGTTTTATACCACCAGGGGTTTGCTATAGACTCACTTTTGATTAAAAAAGCTTTTTTCCTCATGAATCTTGTGAGAGCAGCAGCACCCATGCGTGAACCTCCCATACCTGAGAATTTGAAGGAGTTTTTCTCTGCTTCATGAATGAATGCGGTTAATCCAGCATCGTTGATGCTAATAGCACCAGCTTCTAGATGGTTAGCTACTTCTAGTGCTTCCGCTTCCAAGCCTGCAAAAATAGCAGCACTGAGTCCATAGATAGTATCATTCGCCAGAGATATAGATTCTTCAAGTAAAGAGAAAGACATCACAGGCATAATTGGAGCAAAGGTTTCTTCTGTCATGACTTTCATGGAATGGTTGACCTGACTCAAAACTGTAGGACGACACCAGAAACCCCCATCTAATTTTTCAACAACACCGCCACAGTGAACTACTGCTCCTTTATCAACTGCATCTTGTAGATGTTCCGCAATGATATCTGCTTGTTTTTCCGCAATAATAGGTCCAATTTGTCCCTCTTCAACAGATGGATAGGCTAGTTTCAGACTTTTTGCTTTTGCTACTAGTTTCTCGACAAAGTTATCGAAGATTGATTCTGCTACATAAATACGCTCGATCGATAGGCAAGATTGCCCCTTATTGACGACAGAACCCCATAAAATAGCAGAAGTTGCCAATTCTAGCTCGGCTGAGGCTAAAACAATTGCGGGATCTTTACCTCCCAATTCTAGAAAGGCGGGGATGAATTGTCTAGCAGCAGCTTCGGCAACTTTTCGACCTGTAGCTACACTCCCCGTAAAACAAACTAGATCGACATATTCGATTAAGGCAGCACCAGTATCCCCTGCACCTTCAACATAGACTAAGATGTCTCGTAATTCTGGTACTAAAGCAAGAGTTTTTACCAAAGGTTGAATAAAGCGGGGGGAAATTTCACTGGGTTTGACTACAACCGCACAACCTGCCAGCAATGCAGGTAAAGTATCGATCGCAGAAAGCAAGAGGGGAAAATTCCAGGGACTAATGACTCCTACTAATGGATAAGGAACTAATTGCTGTTCTATTCGGATAAAAGGAATTGCTGTAGTTTTTGTCTCACTCTGCAATAATTTTGGTGCTAAACCACACCAGCGATCGATACTGGATATAAAGGATTCAATCTCGATAATAGACTCTGATAATCTTCCTGTATCAGCTACTAAAGCATTGGTCAAATCATCTTTGTGAGACAATAAAACTTGCTTCCACGCCTGCATTGCTTCAATTCGCCTCTCTAAACCGCCCTGCTGCCAAGCAATTTGAGCCTTACGCAAACGAGTACAGATTTCAGCTAATTGATCGGACGTTGGCGGAGTAATCCAGTAATCAATTTTTCCTGTGCGAGGATTCCGAACCTCAATTTTGTCACCCATCCCTCAAATCCTTATCCTTTAATTATCTTTGCCCATCTATCTTCTGCCTTCTGCCTTCTGCCTCCTGCCTCCTGCCTCGTTTCAAATAATCCCTAACTTAACTAAACGATCAATAGTTTCTTGCTGAGTCTTAATAAAGTGTTGGCGTTCCACCTCTTTTTCTAGCATAGTATTAGCAGGATAAAAGTGAGGCTGTTGATAACTTTCTACATACAGTGTTGATCGATGTCGAGAAAGCAGATTTTTGATTCCAGCACGGCGACGATCGCGTCTTAAAGCAGCTAGGTCAATCTCGGCAAATGCTGCCATACTCTCCCCTGAACCTGTTTCAGCCAAAACTATACCTTTATAATCAACAATTTTAGAACCTCCATCAACAGAAGCCTGGAGAATCGGACTATTGGCAATACCCGCAGTATTAGCTGAAATAACATAAGCCATATTTTCCACTGCACGAGAAATTTTAGCAGCCTCTTTAGGCGATCGCGGATTGCCATAAACTTCTGAGGTAGGGTGGAGCAAAATTTCTGCTCCTCGCATAGCTAAACACCTTGCTAATTCAGGAAACAAGATTTCATCTGATGCTATTGCTGCTAGATTACCGATCTCTGTTTTGGCAACGGGAAAAACCCCCTCTAAACCATAGCAGTCGAGATACTTATCCCAGACATCGTGGGGTGTGGGAGTGTACATAGAATTAAGACGACGATAACGCAAAACCATTGACCCTGAAGCATCGAAGACAAAACAGTTCTGGAAGTAAAGACCAGGAAAATTGGGGTCTAGTTCATAGGCATTCCCTGCCAGAAAGATACCATGTTTCTGAGCAATGTTACCGAGGAGATCATAAAGAGGATCGTCCATTTCCAGACAGGCTTTTTCTGCCCAAATAGCTACAGGTTCTCCCAGAGGAAAGCTTGTCAGCCAATATTCAGGTAGCACCACTAAGCGACAGTCAGAACCAATAAAAGCGCGACTGGCAGCAATTTGCGGGTCTAAGCGTTTGATTGCTTTTTCCATGAGCGATCGCGCTTCAGTTCTATCTCTGACATGGTTAATGGCGTGGCAAGTTATCTGAAGTGCCAAAGCTCTGAATGAATCTATGCGATCAGTGTTTGCTTCCATCTTTCTTCTTGCTGCTTGTTTGATAATATTCCGTTGGGAAATCGGGATATTCTTAGTTTATCTACTCGCCATAATTTACAATGACTGTTTCAAGTGCGATGAAAGCGAATTATTAAGTTTTATTGTTAAATGCATAAAATAAACTCATAAAATACTATACAAAGTTCCTATTAATATTCAGAGATTCAAACAATACAAAGCCAAGCTATGTATTTGTAATTGTGAATCTGTAAAACAATATTACTCATGAAGAGCGTGGAACTTTTAACAACTACAGCTTTAGCTCTTGGAACTATAGTAGCTACAAAAGCTTTACCATCTCTTATTTTGTATGGGCGATCGCTGGTTTCTTAAAAAGGATAGCAACAATCACGATACGAGCTTAACGAGATTTTGATAAAGTAACTCATTTAAAGAATCTAGATCGGCTCTAATCTTATCCTCAAGCAATCTATTAAGCATAAAGTAACCTTCCTTTAGGAATAGGAATAGAACGTCCTAGTTCTTGAGCAGTTTCAATCCATTCTTGAATAATAATCTCTGCATTACTAACTGCTTCTACATAAGTTTGACCATCTGCCATGCATCCAGGTAATTCTGGAACTTCCACAATAAAAGCCTGGTCTTCTTCACTCCAATAAATAATTAATTCGTATTTAACCGACATCACTATCTCCTAAACGATATTTCACAATTAAATTTCTGATTTGTTTAACTTGATAACTTTTAGCTTTGCCACTTTTGGGCTGTATATTAATGATTTCTTCTACATTATCCCTTGTAAAAATATAGTGGTCGCCTTTAACTCGTTCCGCAAATTCCAATTTCTTAAGTAGCTGTCGCAGTTCGAAAAAGTTAATATTGTTATCAGATGTTCCTGTAAGAATCTTTTGCAGCAGTTTTGCGTATTTACCCATCTCTTACCCCAATATCTTGTTTAGTCCATCGAGATCGGAGGGAATTTCATTCTCAGTGATCGTTATCCTTTACTCCCTACTTCAGGATTGATTCCGTTGGCTATTTTAACAAGGTTAAGGTTGAGCAACTCCATAGGGTCGTTTCAAATAACGCCCACTGGGAGAACCGATAACTTGTCCCTGGTCATAAATCAAATTACCGCGTAAAAATGTACTCTTGACCCGTCCCGTCAACTCCACACCTTCAAAGGGAGTATATCCTTGCTGAGATTCTGACTCAGCAGCACGAACAACAAAGGTTTCATTTGGATCCAGGAGTACCAAGTCAGCATCGTAACCCACAGCAATGTCTCCTTTATCCCACAAGCCAAAACGTTGAGCAGGATTCCAACAGAGCAACTCAGCCATATGATTATAGGACATCCCGCGCTTTCCGCCTTCACTAAACACACCAGAGAGTAGATATTCTGTCCCACCAAAACCAGATTTTGCCAGCCATATATTATCTGGGTTTTTGAGACTGGCTTTTTTTTCCGCCGAACAGCAAGCATGATCGCTGACAATCCAATCAATCTGGCGGTTTAGCACTTTTTCCCACAAATATTCCACATCCTCCCGAGGACGGATGGGCGGGTTAACCTTTGCCCATTTGCCTGTTGGTGCATCTACATCCAGCAGCAGATGTCCAACGGTAACTTCTCGCCTGAAGTTAATATGAGGAAATGCCGTTTGCATGATTAGGGCTGCTTCCACTGCTTTGCGTGAACTCAAGTGCAGCAGATTAATATTTACACAGTTGGTTTCGTGAGCAAGATAGGAAGCGATACAAATTGCTAGTCCTTCGGAATGAGGCGGACGAGCAGCACTATAGGCTCTTAGACCAGTTAGGTTGCGATCGCCCTGAACAATTTTGGTATAGGCACTGAGAATCTCGGCAACTTCGCAGTGCAGACTGAGACTAAGGTAATCCTTTGCTTCAGGGTAACGCTCTCTTAATTGGGTCAGACCGCGCATAATGAATTCAAAATGAGCAAAGTCATACCGTTCCTCTTTGTTAATCATCAGGAATAGATTTTGTTGATCCGAGAGACCATGCAACCCATAACCACCGTAAAACATGAAGATTTTAAATGATGAGATACCATGCTCATCAAAGAGATACTGCATTTCATCAATGTGTCCAGAGGCGATCGGTGCTATATGATAGCCGTAATCAACATAAAAATTGCCCTCTGATAGTGCCAGTACCTCTGGGAAAAAATCTTGATAAGAGCCTCCTTTATTCAGGTAATACTGACCTGTACGAATATAATTTAGGCTCGTAGTAACGCCTCCCATTGCTGCTGCTTTGCTTTCAGTGACAGCATCTTGGTCAAGGGGTTGGTAAATCCCAATGTGCATATGTGCGTCAATAAGCCCTGGAAAGCCTAGTCTATTCTGAGCATCAAACACATCTTTTGCCTGGTCAGGGTTTATTTCTGGTGCAATTTGGCTGAATTTACCGTCCTTAATCCCTAGATCCAGTTGCTCAACTGATCGCCCTTTTGGACGAACCACACGCACATTTTTGATAACTTTGTCCAGAACTCTCGCTTCAGACACAATAACCTCTGTCGGAACCCGAAATTAATCTATCAAAACAGTCTAAGTTACTATTCAACTCTAACTTGAAAGTTGCAAGACAAAATGAAAACTTTTCTAGCAATTTTTTTTGTAGGTGAATCTAACTGCACAATACAGAGAAAAATCGGGAGCGTGATAGCCCTCGTGTTTTAAGGGTGGAAACGCGACACGAGGGGATTTATCCCCCTGTATCTTTTTCTAGTTTTAACTTATCAATCATTTCTTCAATTACCTGAGTCATGGTTTTGTCTTTCTGTTGGGCATAAAGTTTTAATTTGTTCTTGCGCTTTAAACTTAATCTTATTGTGAAGTTTTCTTTGTTCATGCCAATGCGATGTAATTGCATGGTACGATAATAGCATGAACTATAAAACACAAAAAATCTTATTAACTGGCAATATTGATGATGAGGCTGAAAGCTATTTAACTTGGTTAGTTCACCAATCTAATAACCTTTATAATTCGGTTTTATTTGCAATTCGACAAGCTCATTTTAAACAATGTGAAACTCGCACTTTTTTTGATCAAAATGATATGTATCGAATTGTCTTTAAAAACCGATATGTTAAAGCTAATTATGCTCAGTTGTGCAAAGACTTTAAAACAAATAAGCACTATGAAGCTCTGGGGGGACAACAAGGACAGCAGTGCATAAAATCGGTACTTGAGTCAATAACTAGTTACAACAAGCTGCTAAAAAAATGGTGGAACAAAGAACTAGACAATCATCCTAAAATCCCAAATTACCGCAAACCAGGAGGTGTCTATCAGGTTGCGTTTACCAGTCAAAATATTACCTATGATGATATAGAAGGATATTGCCGTTTATCAATATCTAGAATCAATAAGCCAGAATTGGTTAATCCTGAAGTAATCATCCCTTCTGGGACTGGGTTTAAATCAGAACAATTAGCTGAAGTTAGAATCGTCCCATCCAACGGTAAGTTGTGGGCAGAATATGTTTATCAGGTTGAATCAAAACAAGCCATAGGATTAGATTATTCTCAAGGAATTGGGATTGACCCTGGAGTTTCTAATTGGGTTACAGCAGTAAGCTCTCAAGGTAAAAGCTTTATTATTTGTGGCAAAAAAATTAAGTCAATTAATCAAAGATATAACAAGAAAGTAGCTCTGTACAAAAAAGATAAACCCCAAAAATATTGGGATGATTATTTAGCTCGATTAACCCATAAGCGTAATTGCCAGATGCGCGATGCTGTAAATAAAGCTGCCCGTTTTGTAATTAATTATTGTCTTAATCATGGCATTGGCAATATTGTTTTTGGATGGGGGCTAGGGGTTAAAAATAAATGTAATTTAGGCAAACAAAATAATCAAAATTATGTTCAGATTCCTACTTCTAGGTTGAAAGATAGAATCAAGGAATTAGCTGAATCAGTAGGAATTGTATTTACAGAAACAGAAGAAGCTTACACCTCAAAAAGCGATTTTTTGGCTGGAGATTTATTGTTTAAGTTTGGTGAAAAACCCAAAGAATATAAGTTTTCAGGTAGAAGAATAACCAGAGGAACATATAGAAGTAAATTCGGATTAATATGTGCAGACGCACTTGGCGGAATTAATTGTCTTAAAAAAGCGATTCAGCGCGGTCTTGGACTCCCGCTTACAAGCTCTTGAAATGAATTCAAGAGACAGCGGATCGGCTTTCCCCCACTCGCTGTTGAATCAAGACGTAGCGATACAGCTAGGGATATCTCTAGCCGAGGTCGGTAGGGAATGTTTGGTAGTTCCCAAGCGATACGATTTAACCTGTATGAGTAAATCATATCGTAAACGGAGCGAAGAGGTACTTTTAGTACCCGTAGCGACATCCGTTTAGAATCCTGCGTTTTCAAACGTAGGAGATATCAATAGTACAATAAGATTTACCAGTATCGGAATACTTTTTACTCATGTATGTTCATACTACTAAAGCAGCATCTCTATTAGGAATTTCTCCTCGAAGATTACGACAACTACTACAGCAAGGAAGAGTTAAGGGAGCGTATAAATCTGGTAAGTTTTGGCTAATTCCTCTCTATAATGGTTTACCGCAGATAACCAAAGCTAAACGCGGTCAAGCAGGAACTTGGAAAACCAAAAAGCAGCCTAAAAAAACTATTGTTCACGTCAATAGTAATACCATTAAACGCAATGCTAAAAAGAGCTTCGGACAGAGAGAACCTGTAATTGCTATTAAAGGCAGAAAAAATATTAATGTTCATCAGCTAGAAATTCCTGTTCCTTGTAGAGTTATCTATCAACCAGATAAACCTTTATCCTGCGGTGCAAAAGTATGGATTGAAGTTTTAGATTTCGATCTCGAATCAATACAACCTTTAGCTAATATAGTCCACAAGAAGTGAAATTGGGCATAAATAAAACAACTACTTAACAAGATTGAAAGCTCCACAAACATCAAACAGTATTACTAGTCTCGTTATCATAGCTTAGAGTACGAATCAAGAAGCGGATTCGACAGTTGTTATCTCGAAGCAAAGACTATGGAAAAATATAACGAGTATCATCTAGACCCCAAGCAATTTCCTTTTCTCAAAAGCTTTCAAGATTGCTGGCAAGAGATTAGAGATGAGTTTAGTAACTTCATCAACCAGGCATCTCAGGAAGAATTAGCTATTGCCTACAATTTGATGGGACCTAAAACTAAAACCATCAAAACCAAAGGTGAGAAGAAATACAGCGCGTTTGGTGTGTTATTCCAAGGCAAATTTATAGAAGAGTATATTCAAGAGCATCAAATAACTTATCCTGATTATGATTCAGATGAGGCAGCCCAACAAGCACTGACATTAAGAGAAAAATACTTCCCAATTTTAGATAAGGCGATCGCAGAAGTTAACCTTAGCAATGATAATATCATTAGAAATATTTATTTCGGCACATTTCATCCAGGATTAGATATCAAGCTTCATGTGAACTATAACCCCCATATGAATCGGGGCTATCTAGGATTAATTGTGCCAGAGGGGGATGTCGCCATGAAAATCTGCCATGACAAACTTTATTGGCATGAAGGAGAATTTATGATTCTAGACCACAGCTATCCCCACTGTCCTCACAATTACACCGATTTTGACAGAACTGTCTTGATTGTTGACTTTTTTAAAACTGACCAGCCCAGAGAGCAAGTCATTCAATTTGAACAGGAGCTAGTCAGCCAAAGGATGCAAGATAACCCCTATAGTTTAGGGGTTTTTGGTAAAAGCGATCGCGCCAAACCAGAAGATTTTATTAAATATGGTTTAGAGCATCAGTTAGAGTGGGACAAAGCTTTAGGAACTTCATAAAAGCTAAAAAACTAAGTTTATTGGGCAATGGGCAAAGGAAATCTCGCGCCAGCTAAATAATCTGAAAAATGTTCCTTAAAATATTTCCAAGAGGTGATGTTTTCTGATTCTAATATCTTTGTAGGAGCATCTTTATATAAGGGAATGTGGTTATTAATTTCTTCTTGTAGCCACTCAGGTAGATCGCTAAAACTATTTAGTTTCAAGCCTTGAGTACTGTAAATTAGTTGCCCAGGCTTATTACCCATTTTCATCCAAGGTAGCCAAGGACCAATACGATCCCAACTCAGAATTACTTGAGATACTTCGAGTACCTTGGGATCGAGTAATTCTGCGGTAGGCACAGTTAGCTTGAATAATTCACCCGCTTGATAGTTAGGCTCAGGACTATACTCAATAAATCTGGAATCCCCTGCTAAAGGATTGGGATAGTTAGTAAACAGGTCAAAGACAAAGGTAGTATTGTTGCCATTTACTTTAGCGGGAAAATTCCCCTTAAATAAACCTTGAACTGGATTATTAGCGACATGAACTACAGGCAAAGTTTCTCCTGTCCAAGGATTTTGCCACTGATGAATTATTTGCTCAGTATCAGGGTCAAGATAGTAGGTTAATTCTCTAGAAGTAAAATCCCAACTATTATCCTCATTGGGAAGACAGCGACTAACACTCATCCCCACAATTTTAAACAGGTGTTTTTTCTTTTCATTAGGGACAAAAGCGTAAAGAGAGCCAGCCCATAATAGAAAGGTAGATTTGGAAGAGAGAGAGTTACGAGTTTTAACCCAACAGGAAACATCTAACTCTTGTGTTGTAATAATTTTCTTGATTGAATTAACCATTAACTTAATTATTTAGGGTGAGAACTACCCCAACTTGCACTTCGCAGAAGTTGGGGCTTCTAACTTCATTGGGGATTGCTTAAATTTGCTTTAGGGTAGCACTTTTGTGACTGAGATCACGATAATCTCACGGGAGAATGGAAGCCCTGTCGCGCGATTCGCACGGAGGAAATTCCGCACGGGGTAATTTATTGCCCCATGATATTCACAGGTGATAAAATTTACGGAATGAAACAAGTTCTGACAATAGTTTGCAAGCTCCAACCGACTCCAAATGTGGCTCAAAAAATTGAGCAGACTTTGGTAGCATTTGCTGATGCTTGTAACTATACTAATCAGAACTTTAAGCCAAATATAACCAGCAAAACAACCATTCAATCTTTGGTTTATCAGACCATTAGAGAGAAATATAATTTGTCTGCCCTCACTCCTCATAACTCATCCCTCATACCTCTCTTGTTGTTTCTTTACTAAGACAAAACAATAGTTAATATTTGTTTATTCAAATTTATATTGTCAGGGTGATTTCTTAAAAGAAATTGCAATTTTAGGCAATTGCTCCTAGAACAAGTTAATCTCACGATTATAAGGCATTAAATTGTACTTAACTGGACTTAAATCAAAAGATACGAAGAGTGTTTGTGAAGTCTGGATTAATGTCTCAAGCTAGATAACAGAATTTTACTTGGGGGTTTCAAGTATGAGTAACAATGGCATAGAAAACACCCGTAATGTGGCAATCGTCGGTCCTTATTCTAGTGGTAAAACTACACTGCTAGAAAGTATCCTTTATGTGACTGGCGCAATTAATCGTAAAGGCAGCATTAAAGACAAGAATACTGTAGGAGATAGCTCTCAAGAGGCACGCGATCGCAAAATGAGTGTGGAAGTATCCGTTGCTAGTACCAACTATAAAGATATTAACTTCACTTTATTAGACTGTCCTGGTTCAATAGAATTTGCTCAAGAAACTTACAATGCTCTAGTGGGTGCAGGAGCAGCTATAGTTGTCTGTGAACCTGTAGTAGAAAGAGTATTAACCCTTGCTCCTTTATTTAAGTTTTTGGACGACTGGGAAATTCCCCATCTAGTATTTATCAACAAGATGAATCGGTCTTCTGTTAATTATATGGAAATTCTCCAGGCTCTCAAACAAGTTTCGAGTCGTCCTTTAGTTCCTCAACAGTACCCAATTTATCAAGATCATAATTGTGTTGGTTATATCGACCTAGTTACAGAGCAAGCTTATCAATATCATCAGGGAAGTCCTGCTGACCCCGTACCCTTCCCTGAAAGTTTAGCAGAGGAAGAACATTTAGCCCGTAACGAAATGCTAGAAACTCTAGCAGACTTTGACGATCATTTGTTAGAAGAATTGATTGAAGAAATTGACCCCCCCCAAGATGAGATTCTTCGAGACTTGAAGCAAGATTTAAGTGCTGATTTAATTGTTCCTGTGTTTCTGGGTATGGCAGAACAGGATTATGGAGTACGCCCACTGCTTGATGCCTTAGTTAAAGAAGCTCCAGCACCCAACATTACCGCAGCCAGAAGAGGACTCAAAACCAAACCAAACGGAGATACCCTAGCACAAGTCCTGAAAACTTTTTACACTCCTCAAGGAGGCAGACTCTCACTAGTGAGAGTTTGGCAAGGTACTGTCACTGATGGCATGAGTTTGAATAATGTTAGAGTTGGTGGACTATACCGCCTCATGGGTCAACAGCAAGAACCTATACAAAGTGCTGGAGTAGGGGAAATTGTGGCTTTAGGTCGCATGGAAAATATCTATACAGGAGATACTTTATCTAGTAACTCTAAACAGGTTTCTCCCTTGCCAAAAGTCGATCCTATAGCCCCTGTCTATGCTTTGGCGATCGCACCTGAAAATCATCAAGATGAAGTAAAACTTAGTAGTGCCATTACCAAACTTCTAGAAGAAGACCCTTCTTTGAATTGGGAACAACATGGAGATACCCATGAAGTTATCCTTTGGGGACAAGGAGAAATTCATCTGAAAGTGGCGTTGGATCGGTTGCGTCGTAAGTATAATCTGGCGATGAATACCCATCTACCTCAAGTACCCTATAGAGAAACTATCCGTCAATCCTATACTTCCCACGGTCGCTATAAACATCAAAGTGGGGGACATGGGGCGTTTGGTGATGTGTATTTAGAAATCAAACCTTTATCAAGGGGTTCAGGATTTCAATTCCATGAAACTATCGTCGGTGGTGTTGTTCCCAAGCAATATATTCCTGGTGTAGAAATTGGAGTTAAAGAATACTTGCAAAAAGGACCCCTAGGTTTTCCTGTAGTAGATTTAGATGTAACCTTAAAAGACGGTTCTTATCACTCTGTTGACAGTTCGGAGCAAGCCTTCAAACAAGCTGCTCGTATTGCCATGACTGAGGGGATGGCAAAATGTAAACCTGTATTATTAGAACCCATCCTATCTATAAGTGTTGCTGCACCTTCAGAATTTACTTCTAAAGTATTGCAACTGGTAACTGGTCGCCGAGGACAAATTCTAGGCTACGAAGCTTTAGATGGTTGGAAAGGTTGGGACAAGGTTGCTGCTTATTTACCTCAAGCAGAAATGCACAACTTTATTATCGAATTGCGATCGCTTACTTTGGGTGTGGGTTTCTTTGACTGGAAATACGATCATTTACAGGAAGTACCAGATAAGTTAGCTGGTAAGATTTTAGCTACTGCTGGTGCAGAAACTAATGGCAATAGCCGTTGATAACCAGGAGTAAGTAAAAGGGAATAGGAGATTGGGGGAGACCCAACTCGTCGCTTCGCGAGTGGGGAATTGGGGCACCGAAGGAGACTTCATTACAAAGTCGATAAGGACATCGCTTCGCACCCTTCACCGAACACGGTGAGCCGTGCTCCCGCTCACCCGTGTCCTCCTCTTTTGGCTTCAATACCTAGATATATTAAGTCTCCTCCTGGGGGGAATAGGGGACTGAGGAGAGGAGGGAGACTGGGGACTGGTGGTTAATTGTTACTTATCACTTATTACTTCCTCATACCTCATACCTCATCCCTTAAAGGAGAGTTTGTTTGTGAAAACTGACAACTTATTACCACTCAATCCCTCAGAAACTTTAAAGCTATTAAAAAACTCAACTTTGAGTGATGCAGTTAAAGGTAACTTTCTCTGTTTTCTGATGATTCCAATTGTTGAACGCTTCGGACAATGGCGTTTTGCTGGTACAGCTTCTAATCTTACTGAAGCCTTTAATCGGATTGGAAATCTCATAATTTTATTGGGAGGTAGCCAAGAGTCTCAGGAACAAATACTGGAAGAGATGGTGCTGGATCAAGACCTTGAATATATCCAGTATCCTCAAGATTCTTGGTCTTTGGGCGATATTCTGGAGCGTAATTTAGGAAATGTTAATTTGATTCTATTGGCTGAAGGTCAAGCACCCTATGACCATTCAGGATTTTGTATTCTTGAAGTTCCTTCTAGGAGCGACCCAAAACAGTGAGATCGCTTTAAGGTATTCTGTGCAAGCATTTGAGCCAAATAAGTGGACAGCAGGTACAAGAGGACAAACAGCCATCAAGTTATCTCAAAAACCAATT
>JASJCP010000103.1 GCA_030065935.1 Xenococcaceae cyanobacterium MO_167.B27 | reverse complement strand
GTGGCACTGTTGCTTTCTATGACGCGACAGAATGTGGATAAATATCGTCTTGGGGGCAAACTTTTAGGTGTGTCTCTCAATAAAAGAGGCTATCGTTATCCTCTGTGGCAATTTACAGAGGGGAAAATTCTACCTGGATTGTCAGAAGTTTTAGCAGCGATGAAAGATATTTCCGACTGGGGTAAGTTGTTGTTTATGGTTACAGGAGATGTTCGTTTAGAGAATAAAACCCCTCTAGAGCTATTACAAGCAGGAGAAATTGAAACGGTAATAGAAGCAGCTAAGGTTTATGGACAACACAGTGCAGCCTAAACCCCATCCTTTACCCCCTGCTAACTTTAACCAAATATCTTTACCCATAACTGAGTCTCATCAAACTTGGTATCGACTTAATCCTGCACCATATTCATCTTCCATCTATTTTGATAAGAGTGGTAGGGGGAGATTTGACCATCCCTCAGCTAGTTATGGGATTTTGTATGTTGCTGAAGCCATTGAAGGAGCATTTATTGAATGTTTTGGTCGCAATTTGGGGATTAAAGCCGTAGCAGAAGCAGATATTAAAACTCGGAACTTGTTTGAAATTACATCAGAGCGTTCTTTAATCTTTGTGGATTTATTAGGTTCTGGGTTAGTAAAAATCGGAGCAGATGCTAGAGTTACTTCGGGGTCTTATACTGTTTCTCGTGCTTGGATAGAAGCTATTTATAATCATCCTCAACAAGTAGATGGTATTAGATACTATTCCCGTCATGATAACGATAAGGTATGCTGTGGTCTGTTTCAAAGAACAAAAGAGTTTTTAACCGAAAAAAATACTTTTAATTTAGTTGATAATCATCTAATTAAATTGGGTGAAATTCTTAATCATTATGAGTATGGTCTAATTTAGTTGACGGAGAGACAATCTCATTGTTTCATCGGTGAGAGCGATTGATGATATAGTGTGAAGCAACAAAACTCGGCTTTTGTTGCCTTATGAACCTGAAAATTATTCGTCATACCAACGCCCATGAAGATTCGGAGATTATCCTATCTTGGTTGTCGGATAAATCAAAAAGTTCTCGTGTTACCTATGGTTCTGCGGTCAAGCAGTTTTTGACCTTTACGGGTAAGACCTTAGTTGATGTACGAGTAGAGGATATCCAGCAGTGGGTCAGGTCGTTTGAGTTGAGGAATTACTCTCCCTACACTATCAAAGTCAAAGTCTGCACTATTAAGAGTCTTCTGACCTACTGCTATGAAGTGGGTTATTTGCCGATTAATGTAGGTAAGCGGGTTAAACCTCCCAATCCTAAACAGGGTTTGAGTCAACGCATCTTAGATAATCAGGAGGTGGAGCAACTGATTAAAGCTACTGCCCCAGGAAGAGATCGCCTGCTGTTTTCTTTGATTTATGCTTGTGGGTTGAGAGTAAGCGAGATTTGTGCTTTAACTTGGAATGATTTAACCCCTCGTGGTGATGGCGGTCAGGCTCTGATTTACGGTAAAGGACAAAAGAGTCGGATAGTATTAATTCCTGTAGGTTTATGGCAAAAGTTGAACCAATTACCCCGTAGTGATAAAACTAATGCGGTGTTTTATAGTTATCGTCACAAACCATTAGAGAGAACCTGGATACATAAGCTGCTGAAAAAGGCTGCTCTTGTAGCTGGTGTCAATCCCTCCGCATCATCTCACTGGTTGAGACATAGTCATGCTACCCATGCTCTTGAGGGAGGGTGTGACCTACACTTGCTACAACAATCTCTAGGACACGCAGATTTAGGTACTACCCAGAAATATCTTCATGCTCGTCCCGACCAGGGCAGTAGTCAGCATTTATCTAATAATTTGTGGTAGGAGATTATTTCGTGGGAAATATGAATGCGAATGTAACAACAAAGGAATGTGTCTAGCATTGATCAGTGTTTGAGAAAAATTTGGGGCTTTTGATCTTTACTCTATTTTTCTGATCTTAGTGCCATTTGGTTTTTAGCTCTCCTTTCCAAAATTGGAAAGGAGTTTTCCTGTCTTGGAAAGTATTTGTGATTCAACTTCTATAAATTGTTAATCAACAAGAGGAAACAGAGCGAAAGAAACAACTTAATCTATCTATTTCCTCATTTATCACTCTATTTAACAATTTTAGGTACAAAATCATGACTAATACTCAAAACGTTTCTCTTGATTTCTCTACTGAAGACCAAAGCATCTGGAGCGAAGGCAGTAGTTATTCCTACGATTGGGAAATCGCAGACTATCTCGGTTATACTCCCCAAATTGAATGGGATGAAGATGTGAGTGTTTCCCCAATTGATGGTATTGACTTGGGTGTATTTACTGACGGTAATATTGGAGTTGATGCTGGTTTTTCCGTTAGTTCTGGAGCAATTGATGCTACACTTCCCATTGATTTATCCCTCAATCTTCCTGACACTATTAGCCTCAGTGACACTATTAGCCTCAGTGGCAGCTATAGTTTAGGTGATGATGCTAGTTTTACCACCACTACCCCTGGTTTCTCCGCTTTCTTGGAAGCTGCTTTTTCCATTGAAGCAGGAGCAAGTATCGATGTTTTAGATGTTTTTGAATACGACTTAGATGCCATTGATATTGGAGAAGAATTTGCTTTTGCTTTTGATACCAGCACCTCAGAGATTTCTTTCTCCGAAGATGGTGTAGATTACAGCAATGTAGCAGATGTCTCTTCTAATGATTCAGATCTAGTTTCTCTTGAGAGTGCTGATGCGGTGAGTTTTACGGTTTACACACCAGAGCTTGATACTACTGGTTATATTAATACTAGTGGCACCTCTCTTTCTGGGGACAGCTTCAGTCAGTTGGTTTCGGGGTCGGTTGATATCGATGGCTTGATCGCCGAATTTATTCCTGGTGAAGCAGGAGAGGTTTTAAGTGCAGTTATTTCTGGAGATTACAGTCTTGAAGTGGATTTGGTTGGTAGTGCATCTATGCAGTGGGATTACTTTGATGCCGATCTTGTCACGGATCTCAATGCCAGTCAGCAATTCGATCTCGATACCAATGTTACAGGAACGATTACTTTTGAAGATGAGGTGGTTTTGAGTGATGGTTCTAAATCTACAGAAATTAGTTTTGATTCTTTAGATGAAATTGCCGACTTTACCATCGATCCTAGTTTCGATGGCGGTGGTGATGGTGACATCGATGCTACAGTTACTATAGATTTAGCAGGAACATTAACTAATAATCTCGATCTTGATTTTACTGGCGACTTTTACTTGTCAGCCTTAGAAGCTAGTGGTTCTTACGACACTACCTGGGGTTTTGATGATAGTTTCTCGGCAGACCCTCTTTTGGACGAGTCTTACAATGTATTTAGTGAAACAATTAATGTTTATAGCGAGAGCTTCGATTTAGCTGGTTTAGAGTCTACTTCTTTCGATATTGCCATCCCCATCGGCGACCCTACTACTATTACTGGGACTAGTGGTAACGATGCTTTAACTGGTACTGATATTGGTGAATTGATTGAAGGTCTCGATGGTGCTGATACTATTGATGGGGGTGCGGGACACGACATTATTAAGGGTAACGCTGGTGCTGATTCCATCGATGGTGGTGCGGGAAATGATTCCATCGATGGTGGTTTGGGTGATGATTATATCGATGGCGGTGCTGGTGATGACACAATTATCGGTGGTTTGGGTGATGACACTATGTATGGGGGTGATGGTGATGACCTCTTAGATTTCGCCGATGGAATTCAAGGTATTGAATTTAGCATGGAACTGTTTGGTGGTTATGGTTATGATGCTTGGGGTGATGAAGATTACTTCCATAGTTACTACCATGGGTTTGAGACTATTAGTGGTACTTCTGCTAATGATGTGATGCAAGCATATGTCAATCCTGGTAATGATAGCTATTCCAACTTAGATGTGGATCTCATCGGTGAAGCGGGCAATGATTATCTTTCTGGTAGCGGTAAAGCTCAATCTTTAACTGGTGGTACTGGTGCTGATACTCTCGTTGGTGCTGGTGGTGATGATACTTTAACTGGTGGTACTGGTGCGGACGTGTTTATGTACGATGGTGCTTATGGCGGAGATAGTATTGCCTATACTGGTACCGATACAATCGTTGATTTCAGTGTTGATGATGGGGATATCTTCCAACTCAGTGCCAATGTTTACGGGATCTCTGATGTTAGTAGCGATGTGACTTTTGATACTTCTACTGGGGAGTTATTTGCTGGTACTAGAAGTGATGCGATTGCCATTTTAGACGGAGTGACTAGCTTTGATGCTACTACTAGCGTTGAGTTAATATAACGATTCTTCTAGCTCTTCTTGATACCTCTTTATTAGCTATTTGCTTCCTAGTTGAGAGGTATCACCACAATCTCTTCTCTCGACCTTCTGAGAATCAAGGTCGATTTTTTTTCGGAAGATAGCGATCTCTAAAATTCTAGATTAAAACCCTTACACAGCTTGATTAATTTAGAAGGGTGGTAAACTTATTCAAGATCGATTAGCATATGCTTTGAAATGGTTAACTTGAATCGATTTTTGAGACAGTTTATTCTGTTTACACTAACCCTGTCTCTCTGCTTGAGTTGGAATAGTTTTTTCCCACAGCTACAATTGAGAGCAGAAATCAGCCAATCTCTTCCCATATCTCAACAGATCAAGCAAGGAATTGATTTATACCGTTCGGGGCAATATTGGCAAGCCATTGAACATTGGGAAAAAAGTCTTAAAAGTACGACTGATAATAACCTTCATTTTATTACCTTAAAATATCTAGCACGAGCCTATCAAAAAGTCGGTCGATTTGAAGCAGCAATCAACTATTTTGAGCAACTAATTACTCACTATCGTCAAACTGGCAATTCAGTTCAATTAGCCAGAATTTTAATTGAGCAGGCTCAAGCCTATATACATTTGGGACAAGATTATAAAGCTCTTGTCCTCTTATGTGGAAAAAGAATTACCCAACCCAATAAAGATAATGAAGAAGCAGTCTGCGAGTCTGACAGCGCGCTAAAAATTGCCCAAGATACTAATGATGGGTTAAGTATTATCGCTGCTCTTGGGAGTATAGGGAAACTTCTACGTTTGCAAGGAGATTTTGCTTTAGCCATTCAATTTTTAGAAGAGAGTTTGAATCAGGCGCAAAATATCCCAAAATTTGACTATATTGTGGCTGCACTCAATAGTCTAGGAAATGTTTATACTAGCCAAGCCACAAAAAATTATCGTTATGCTCAGTTGGCTAATCAAGCAAGAGATATAGTAAAGGCTCAGAGATTTCGAGCAAGAGCAATTAATTCGGATCGAAAAGCAATTCAATATTTTCAAGCAACAATTCAACAAGCACGGAGTAACAATCAGATTGAAACCGAAGCCAGAGCCAGATTGAATTTGATGTTACCTCTGACAAGAATTAATAGTGATCCAGAATTGATGGATAGCTTTTGGAGCGAGAATCGAGCTATTTTAGAGCAACTGTCAGATTCTCGGGAAAAAGTTTACTTACTGATTAAACTAGCTAATTTTTCGCAAATTATTCAGCATCCAGAAAATTTAACTGTTTCTCAATTAAGTAATGTCTGCTCCGACTCTCAATTCTATCCAGAGGCAGTTGAGTTACTGAATCAAGCAATTATAACGGCTCAAAATATCAAGGATGATCGCGCTCAAGCTCTAGGTATGGGCTATTTAGGTCATTTTTTTGAATGCCAACATAGTTATCAACAAGCTCTAGAATTAACTCAGAAAGCTCAATATTATGAAAGAAGATTAGAAAATCTTTATCAGTGGGATTGGCAAACTGGACGAATCTTCAAAGCTCAAGGAAACTATCTTGCTGCAACTCAAGCTTACGAGCTTGCAGTGGAAAAATTAAATCGGATTCGGGGAAATTTTGCGCTCGCTAATCGAGAATTACAAATAAATTTTCAAGAAGCTGTAGAGCCAGTATATCGAGAATTAACCGAACTCTACTTAGCAAGAATGAACAATCTTTCAAAATCAGATGAGCAGCTTCAACTAAAATCCGCATTGAAAACAATAGATGAGCTGCGATTGTCAGAAATACAGAACTATTTGGCAAATGAGTGTGAATTGCCTGACTCAGAAACTGATGTTAGTTCAATCGACCCTCAAACAGCCATTTTTCGCACGATTATACTTCCCGAAAAAGTGGCAATTATTCTGACCCTGCCATCTCAAAATGGAATGGAAACCCAATCCCGACTCCATTGGATTCCCATCGGTGAATCCCAAATAACTGAAATTGTTAATGACTTTCGCTTGAAGCTAGAAAAACGTTCAGATCGCGCCAAAAATTACCGCCAAACTGCTGGGAAATTATATGACTGGTTTATTAATCCTTTTCTATCAGAATTAAAAGCTCGTAACATCCAAACTTTAGTGTTTATTCAAGATGGAATCCTACGAACAATTCCTATGGGAGCACTTTATGATGGACAGCAATTCTTGATTCAGCAATATGCCATTGCCACCCTCCCCTTTTTGGGATTTAATCAACTTTCTTCCCTAGAAACCGAAAAACTCAAAGTTTTGGCATTTGGTTTATCTAAACCTTCAGCAACCAATCCCAAAACTAATTTTGCTTCTTTAGAATACGTTCGACTTGAAATTCAACTTGTAGAAGAAACCTTTCCTAATAGTAAGGGTTTACTAAATGAAGCATTTACTATTCAACGACTCCAACAAGAGTTAGAAACAACAGATTATTCAATTCTTCACCTCTCCACTCATGCGCAATTTGGGTATGATGCTCGACAAACTTTTTTAGTCACAGGGGAAAAATTTACAGATAATAGTTTAGGGAAAATCTACAATCAACCTTTAACTTTAAATCGACTTTATCAACTACTTCAAAATCAAAATAGTTCGACTCAATTAACCCTACTAACTATGACGGCTTGTGAAACAGCAGCAGGAAGTAGTCAGGATGCGCTAGGGTTAGCAGGTGTCGCTTTGCAAGCTGGGGTTGAAAGTGCCGTAGCAACCCTATGGCAAGTCGATGACCAAGCAACAGCTAACTTAATTATTGAGTTCTATCAAAACTTGCACCAAGGTATAGGTAGGGCAAAATCTTTACAAAAGGCTCAAGTGGCATGGTTAGAAAAATATTCAAAAGGACGATATAACCATCCAGGCTACTGGGCTTCATTTATCGAAATTGGTAATTGGTTGTGATATTTGATGGAGGAAATTTGAACCCTTATCATTGGGAAATTGCGGTCTGCCTTCGGCAGGCGCAGCGCGATCGCTTCAACAATGTTTAGTTCTAGCGGGACTTAAACAAAAATTACGCCCAAACAAACCCAGAACTGGCTTTATAAGCTATAAATACGTCACGATTTTGGTTAAGCCATTCTACAAAACGGAAAGACATAGCTGTACGAAAAGCCTCCAAAGCTTCAGGAAAAGTGTTTAAAGGTTTATTAGCGGGACTTAAACAAAAATTATGCCCAAACAAAGCCACAACTAGCTTTATAAGCTGCAAATACGTTCTGATTTTGGTTGAGCCATTCTATAAAACGGAAAGACATAGCTGTACGAAATGCGGATAAAGCTTCAGGAAATGTGTTTAAAGGTTTATTAGCCCAACGCCTTCTTAATCCCCCAGTTAGTTTATGCCAAAGGATGAAAGTATAAGCACAAAATACTAAGATAAAATGTCTTTTCAAGCTTCTTTTACTTCTAACTTGATACTCTTTTAATCCCAACCAGCCTTTTACTTCACGGTAAAAAACTTCAACCCAGTTTCTTTGAGAATAGGTTGAGACTATCCATTCTGGAGTTACAATATCTGGGTTAGCATTTGTAATAAAATAATCAACATCTGTAGCTTGACAAAAAGTCTCTGCATTCATAACGATAGCAATACTTCTTTTTCCTTCTAAGCGAGAGATTTCGATTTTTTTTGTTGCTACCCATACTTTTCTTTGTTTATCTAAATTTAGTGTTACTTCTGTAAAATCCTCTTTTGATAAGCTTTCTGCTAATTTATAAATTCGCATGGATGCAATATTATTCTCTTTATTAATACTTATATTTCTATTTTTTGCGATTCCACCTATATAAGTTAATTTTCTTTTTTCTAGTTCAATTAAAAAACTTGTATTATTTCCGTATCCTGAATCTATTAAGACTATCCCTGGTCTATATCCTCTCTTTAAACTTTTGTCTATTAATTCTAAGGCTAGTTCTGGTTTTTTCTTAAATTCTGGGTCTTTTTTTCCTTCTGGTAATGAATTACTATGTTGATATAATTCTATGTCTAGAGGTAAGCTTTTTTTTCCATCATATAGATGAGTTGTTACGACTACATTGCCATTATCAGTTTTGCCAATTTCTCCAATATATTGACGACCTACTCCAGCAGTAAAGTTGCCACTTTTTCGCGAGTCCTGAATCATCAACAATTAGACTGAATCCGCTAGTTATTCTGGTTTGGTTGGATTTACTCATTACTTCTAAGCGACGTTCGTTGATCTTGTTCGCTTCCCAAGTTGCAGAGCGTCAAAAAATGGTGTAATTTGTGATATGTAACCTCTACTGAGTCTCTCGCCATTTGAGATACATTTTTTCGCTCACTTTCTCCTAATAATCCCCCTAAATAATGTCTAAACTCTCTTTTTTGTGCTTTAGTCCTCAGTAAATCATCAAACTTTTTACACCATCTGTCAAAGCAAGGGGGCATCGCTGCGGGAGTAGTTTCTTTCATTGGTGGCGTACGCTAATGCTGATAATGCTAAAGTCAATCATTAAAAGCATTATATCTTATTTTAACTGCCAAAATTGTTTAAGTCTCGCTAGCTGTTTGAGAAAAATTTGGGGCTTTTGATCTTTACTTTATTTTTCTGAATCCTATTGGCATTTGGCTTTTAGCTCTCTTTTCCAAAATTGGAAAGTAGTTTTCCCGTCTTGGAAAGTATTGTTGATTCAACTTCGATAAATTGTTAATCAACAAAAGGAAACAGCGAGGAAACAAAAAATGATTTGTACAAAAAAACCTTTTACTCAAACCAAATCTCTTTCCCAGAACCAATCTAATCTTAATCAAAAACAACAGTTAATTGCTCGTTAAAAAACAGTAAATGGCAAATTAGTTTGTCAATAGATTACTGTCTAAATTTCAAATACACAACCACAAAATATTCACAATTAAATTCGTTTCAGGAGATAATTACCAATGCAAAATCTTGATACTAAAGCTCAATATTCAGGTCTAAGCTCTAGCCTTAACTTAAACTACCGCTCTGTATCCGAGCCAGCTATCAGTAATCAGCAAACAGATGAGCTACCAGAGCCAACCAGAACTGAAACAACGGCTAATTTAGCCGAAAATAAACCTTCTCTACTAGGTACTACGATTTTAGTTATTGCAACTATAACTATCTATGGTTTAGGAATTCATCAGTTAAGCAACACTGTTACTAATATCTTACAGACAGTAGTTGAAGAAGTTGACCAAGATTATAGATTTAGGGTTTTTTGATTTGATTCGACAGTCATAAGACCTGAAAAAGTACTTCAAGAAATCCTTTAACTAATCAAAACAATGACTAACAACAATTCAGATTTTTCTTCAAAACCCAGATATTACACCGAGTACTATCAATTAAATAGTATCCCCGAAACTATGTTGCTCATTGAAGCGGAATGTCTGGAAACTCCAGCATATACCAGAGATAATCCTCAATCTTCGGTCAAAAGAATTATGTGTGCATTGGGTATCATAACTACATTAATTGTTGGAAGTAGTTGGCAATTATATCGTTCTGTAAAAGCTACTCCAGTTAACCCTCAAATCACTCAAGGGAAAAAATTATCTAGAACAGTTTTATCAGAAAACAAACAAAATCAACTAGCAATTAGCAAAGCAACTAAAGAAATTGAGATTTTAACGCACAAAAATGCCGTAGCTAATGGCAGATTTTAATTTAAAATACTTAATGGCATAACTTTGGAGCAAAAACAATGAAGCTTTCACCAAAAAAAGAGGTACTGCTGGAAGTGTCAGAACAACAAATTGAGCAATTTAAAGCCATATATATATAAGCTAAATGCTCGACCAGTTCAACCCCTTCATGACAGAGTAGATCAAATTGTCCAATAAATAAAGATTCTTTTAGCCCAATTTGATCTACAATTCCTGCTACTATACGTAGATGATCTAGATTTTTAACTTGGATATCCAAGATGGGTCATTTAAACTCTTCAAAAAATACACTATCTCTATTTCTTTACCTGGGAAATGTCTCCTTCAAAGATAAAAATAATTTTACTTGCAATAGGTATTGTGAATTTAGGGTCTCCTGCTACTCCCCTAATGGCTCAACTCCTTCCTGACAGTACCCTGGGTAATGAAAACTCAGTTGTTTCGCCAAATGTTTCTGTCCGCGATACTTTAGCAGATTTAATTGAGGGAGGAGCTATTAGGAATAGCAATTTATTTCATAGTTTTTTAGAATTCAATATTGCCCCAGAACAAACAGTTTACTTCAGTAATCCAGAAGGTATTTCCCAAATTTTTACCAGGGTGACAGGAGATAATTTCTCAGAGATATTAGGCACTTTAGGAGTTAATGGCAACGCTGACTTATTTTTAATTAATCCCAATGGCATTGTCTTTGGCTCAGATGCTCGCCTAGATGTTTCTGGTTCTTTCATTGGCAGCACAGCTAATGGAGTTTTGTTTGATAATAATTGGATTTATAGCACCAATAATCCTGAAGCACCCCCCTTACTAACCATTAATATCCCAATTGGCTTACAGTATGGCTCAAATCCTGGAAGAATTTTAGTTCAAGGTAATGGTCATAATTTGCGGGAAGACCCAAACACAAGAGCTTTTATTTTGGAAACAGAATTTACTGGACTTTCAGTTGCTTCTGGTGAAACTTTAGCCTTAATTGGTGGTGAAGTTGTACTCGATGGAGGTAATTTACAAGTTGAAAGTGGACGAGTTGAACTGGGAAGTGTCGGTGATAATAGCATTGTTAGTTTGACTCCCATTGATTCTGGCTGGTTAATGGGATATGAAGAGGTTAACTCCTTTCAGGATGTGCGCTTATTTCAAGCAGCTTCTGTCAATACCAGTGGAGTAAGTAGAGGGGATATTCGAGTACAAGGACAACGAATAAGTCTCACAGAAGGTTCTCTCTTGTTGATCGCCAACTCAGGGGCTGAGTCTGGCGGAAATTTAACTGTCAATGCAACTGAGCTTGTTGAATTAGCTGGAGTTAACAATAGAACAGGTGGAGGCTTAGTAACTCGAACCTTGGCAACTGGAGATGCAGCAAATATAACCGTTAAAACGGCTCAACTGAAAGCGACAGAAAGTGGAAGAATTTCAACGAGTACTATTAGTTCGGGTCGTGGCGGAAATTTGACAGTAAACTCATCAGAGTCTATTGAATTAGTAGGCAGCATAGCAAATCAATTACCTCGTCCCTCCCGTGGTTCACGCTCACCTACTCCACCCCCTGGTCCAGATCTCAACCAGGTTACTGGAATCTTAAGTACCACCTTCGGAACTGGAGCAACTGGAAACGTTAATATTACAACCAATTCGTTGCGTGTGATTGACGCTGCAAGAATTGTTAGCACTACTTTTAATACAGGTCAAGCTGGAAACGTTAATATTACAACCAATCAACTAACTCTTACAAATGGGGGAACAATCAGTTCCAGTAATCGCAGAGCAGGCAATGCAGGTAACATCACAATTAATTCTGATATTATCGAAATTGATGGTTTTAATCCTATTAATACTGATATATCTAGCGGAATCTTTGCTGGTTCTGATAATTTAACTATTGGTGAGAGTGGACGAATTGTTATTAATACCAGTCAACTTAAATTAACAAATCAAGCTTTAATTAACACTAATACTGGTGGTCAAGGCAACGCTGGAGATATTATTATTTCTGCTGATGTCGTCAATCTTCAGGATCATGGAAGTATTGTGAGTGAAGCCCGAGGGCAGGCTGGTGATATTGTAGGGCAGGCTGGTGATATTAGGGTGAGTGCAAAACAGATTCAACTTGATCGGGGAGAAATTACAGCAACCTCATCATTTACTGGAGGGGGTAATATTAACTTAACCGCTAATTTATTAAATATGCAAAATGCAAGTGTGATAAGTACTAGCGTTTTTGACAGTATAGGGGGTGGAGGAGATATTACCATTGACAATGATTTTGTTTTAGCTCGAAACGATAGCCAAATCGAAGCTAATGCCGTAGAAGGTCCTGGAGGCAATATCACCATTTTTGCCCAAGGTATTTTCCTGACAGATAGTAGTGGAATTGATGCTAGCTCTAGGTTGGGCGTTGATGGAGTTATCCAAGTTAATCAACCAGAAGCTAATCCTAATCAAGCTGAAATTGAACTCCCCTCAAATATTATTGACCTCCAACAATTGATTTCCAAGAGTTGCTTATCTCCCAGTAAAAAACAACAGGGACGGTTTGTAGTGAGAGGAACTGGTGGTTTACCAAATCAACCCAATGATTTATCTGATTCTACATTTGAAACCTTTAGTGTATTGTCAGATCAGACTTCATCTAATTTTAAAACCCAAGATGTCCAAATACCGCCTCTAGAAGCTCAAGGCATTTATCAAATGGAAGATGGTCGTTGGGTTCTAGGTACAGAATGTCCAAACCACTGAAAAATTAGGTTCGACATATTATATCTCGATTAGAAGGTTTCTAAACACACCCCAGTCCAAAGGAAGGAGTCTCTCGGACAAATACGATGAATCAAGAACGGAACAATCAGCAAAGATTTTTAGTAGTAGATGACCATGCAGCCATTCTAGAGGGAACTGTCCCTGCTTTGCATAAAAAATATCCTGAGACTCAAGTTCTTACGGCTCAAAACCAATATGATGCTAAACAAATAGCAGAACTTTACCGTCCTGATTTAGTCATCTTAGACTTGAGTATTCCAGAGAAATTCGGTTTTCCAGCAACATTAGAAAAGGGACTAGAACTGCTACAAACTCTAATGAATAGTAGCTTCGCACCCAATATTTTAGTCCTCAGTACCAACGTTAAACCCCTAATACGCTTGAAACCAAAAATTAGCGTCTATGAAGGGGGTTTTGCAGCTATGGATAAATCCCTGCCGATCGCCAATATGTTAGATTTAATTTCAGTGGTTTTGCGGGGTTCAATCTATTTACCTGAATCTGTGAAATCTCGCCCTGAGTTTAATGCTAAATGGTTAGAAATGCTTGAACTTAAGTTTAAAGAGGGTTTGACCGATAAAGCAATTGCTAAAAAAATGAAGATCAGCGATCGCACTGTACGTAACTATTGGATTCGAGTTCAAGATACTTTAAATATTGCTGACGAACCTGACAAAGATCTACGAGTTCAAATTGAAATTGTGGCTCGAAAAATGGGCTTAATTGAATAATTAATTTTCCAGATTTGGAAAGAAATTCCCTTTTATTTCCGATAAATTAATAATCAAATTAGAGAAGCACGATTTTGAATCGGGTTTAAATCGGGAGACAAATTATCAGTGACAAGCTGGAAGAATCAAATCTGGAAGACGATCATTGATCAAGGGAAAATTTGGCGAAAAGCCATATTACCAGGGGCTTTGATCGTTTGCCTGATTATGTTGCTAAGATTTACAGGAACATTGCAAGGGCAAGAGTGGATGGCGTTTGATCATCTGATGCGACTGCGTCCTTCAGTAGCTCATGGATCTAGAGTTACTATCGTAGGCATTGATGAAGTCGATCTGAAATTGATGGGAAGTTATCCCTTACCCGATCAAATTTTGGCAAAAATGATACAGATTCTTCATCAGTATCACCCCAGAGTGATTGGTTTAGATCTATTTACTGATGTTCCAGTGGGTTCAGGGCGCAAGGAACTGATTCGTACCTTGCAAGATAGCTCAAATTTGATCGGCATTGAGGTGGCTTTAAATCCCGATCCCACGTTCAATATTCAGCCTCCTAAAGAAGTTCCACCAGAAAGAATTGGGTTTGCTGATTTAATTGAAGATCGTGATGGAAAGCTGCGTCGAAGTTTACTGAGTAGTCGGGACTTTAATCAAGAGTTAAAGTATTCCTTCCCGCTAAAAATTACTCAAGCTTATCTCAACTCTGAGGGCATCTACTTAAATCACGGGTCTTTTGAATTTAAACCAAATTTACCAAGAGACCCTAATATATTGGCTAATCTTAAATCTACCGAACCGATTCAGTTTGGCGCAACAAAAATACCTCGATTTCTTGAGAATACGGGAGGATATATTGATGCAGATGCCAATGGAAATCAGGTGCTCTTGAATTTCAACACTAGCCCAAAACCTTTTCCAGTTATATTTGTACGGGATTTACTTGAGGAAAATTTTTCTCCAGATCTAATTCAAGATCGAGTTGTTTTGGTGGGGGTTACAGCTGCCCGAAATAAAGATATTTTCCTGACCGCAGCAGTAAAAAGAACATTAGTTTCTTCGGAAATACAAAGTAAAGACTCAGCCAACAAAATCATTTACGGAGTTGAGATTCATGCTCATGCGGTGGAGCAAATTCTTCGAGCTGTCTTGGATGGACGACCACTATTAAAGTCTTGGTCAGAGTTCACAGAATATCTTTGGATCATTCTGTGGGGCTTTTTGGGTATCGGTTTGGGAATCATCATTTCATCTCCTTTAGGGAGTTTACTCTGTATTAGCATTGCTGGAGTAACTTTATTTTTGATATCTTACTTGGCTTTACTGGTGGGTTGGTGGATTCCTCTATTTCCCACAATGCTTGCTCTATCGGCTGCTGGTCTGACGACGACCTTTTTTGATCGGAGTTTGCGGGTTGAACTGGAGCAGCGTCGGCAAACTATTGAGCGAACCTATAATGCTGTTCATAATGGACCACTACAACATTTGGCTGTAATTCTGAGAACAACAGAACAGGGGACAGCTGAAGCTGCCCAATTGCGATCGCAATTACAGAAGCTTAATCAAGAACTCCGCAATATTTATGAGTCGATGCGGAAAGAAGTTGGTAATCCTGAAGAAAGCTTTTATCTGCAAGATGATGTTGTGTTGTACTTACAAACTCCAATTTCAGAGTTACTGTATCAAGTTTACGATCAAACTCTGGAGCGAGATTTTCCAGGCTTTAAGACGATTTTAACCTATATTCCTCCAGATTTCTCATGTTTAAACAACTCTAACTTCAATTCCGAACAAAAGCGAGAATTGTGTGCTTTTCTTCAAGAAGCCCTCTGTAATGTGGGAAAACATGCCGTTAACCCCACTCGTTTAGATGTGATTTGTCAGCAAATAGCGGGGAAATATTACCTGCAAATTGTCGATAATGGTCAGAATTCAACGGAATTGTCTTCAGTTCAAATGCCTAAAGGTCAAGGGACTAAACAAGCGGATAATTTAGCCCGAAAACTAAAAGGCAGATTTGGGCGACGGCAGAATTCTCCCCGAGGGATATTTTGTGAACTGACTTGGCCTGTCCAAAAATCAAGTTTATTAGCCTTATTGGAATCAACTTTCAATCATTTTAGGAGAATAAAAAGATGGCTCAAAAACTTACGTTTAAAACAATAATCTACTTATTGTTGAGTATTGTGCTAACGAGTTCCCCGATTTCAATGGTAAAAGCTGAGATCGATGACCCACCTCCCCATACCAGCGGTCGTTCTGGGGGTTCTAGAGGTTGTAGTATAGAGTTGACCAATAGTAGCAGTACCGTACCTGCTTTAATTCTCTTAGCCCCAACTCAGGCAGAATTTCAAACTGTTTCTCTTCAACCAAAATTTGCCTGGTTTGTACGAGATAGTCATTCTTGGCCGTTGGAATTTCGACTCTACAAGTATGACTCAGCCCTTGATGAAGTGGAACTGATTGCTGAGGTAGATAACATCAAAAGTTCCTCTGGAATTATATTATTATCTCTATTCGATTCCATCCCTCCTTTATCTGTGGGGGAAAAATATCTCTGGCAAGTGGAACAGGTTTGCGATCCGAATCGACCTTCTGGCAACCCCTATGCGGAAGTTGAGATGGAAGTGATTCCAACTCCTGTCGATCTGAATGTAGCTTTGGAAGGAGTGCAGGAGCAATCACAGCGAGCAATTCTTTATCAGAGAAAGAAACTGTTCTATGATGCCTTGTTACTGGTTTTAACGACTGAACCGACTCTTGAGGTGTCAGACCTAAAGCGCTCGTTGTTAGAGATAGTAGCCTTAGACGAAACGGAACTCCTTGAGCTGCAAAATAGCTCAGTGCATAGAGTTCAGCAATAGTGAGGTTAAAGTGACTTACCCACGCTGACCTGACGGTACAGATGTGGGGGGGAAATATAGTTAGGGGTCGAACTGGAAGTCACCTTCCAGAGCTGATTCGGCGTTTCTTGTAGTTGTTTCCTGAACTTCATTTAACGACTAAGCCCCCTACCTCGCTGCCGTTGCTGTGACTGCTCCAAAAGCCTTGTTCTTTCAGCTTCCCTTCGCTTCTGTTCAATTTGTTGAACTATGGTAGAAAATAACTCCACATCCTCTTGATTAAACTTGGCCTTGGCTTGGGTTTCTGGATAACGAGTGTTAGGTTTATTTGGATAGTTGAGGATTTCTCCCCTTCCGTCTTTGGCAATGACTCTCAACGCGGAATCATCTCTTTCTATGCGATACTTATCTCCTTCAAGAATTCTTCTATAACCTTTGTGAGACTGCTGCCAATCTCTTTTTCCATACTTAAATAAGATTATCTGAGCATTATCTTTGAATTGACGCATTTGTTGAAGATAGTCTAAGGCAGATTGGATTTTCTCAAAAGTCGATAAATCTTTCTTAGTTAAATGGTTTTCTTGAATTTTGAGATTGGCAAGGTGAGAGTTTTCCCCTAACAGGGTTAAAACCCTTCCTCGCCCATCGAGTGCATCTATGGTTAGATAACTGCTTCCATCGTAGTTATTGCTAACTGAGAACTTCTCAATCTGATAGTATTTATTTTTAAAGGTTGTCTTGGAATTCTCCTCTATGCCATATCTATTAATAGCTGATAGGGCTGTAAGAGTAATCTGGTTCACCTCATCTTGGCTCAACGGTTGCGGTGCTGAAGATGATAACAACTGCTCTACTTCTTCCACAATATTTTTCGGTGCAGATTGATTTATTTCTGACCCTGCTAAACTCCTCATCTCTAAACTTAAATCAGTTGGCACAACCGTATCAGTTTCTAAAATTTCTCCTCGATACGTTTGAGACGGATTTCGTTGCTGTTGACCCTGCCCTTGATTTGTTGAAGTGTTTTGTTGTTGGGAGGGCTTATACGGTTTAGTCCCCAAATCCCCACTATGATAATCAGCAGCATAATTCCTTTTTCCTTGATTAGTTCTAGAGGGTTGATTCTCGTTGCTTCTGACCAGATATGGCTCACTCCGTACCTGTCGCGGGAGATTGTTCTTTGAATCTGTTCCAATATTTTTTGCAGATTGTTGATTTTTTTCGCTGTTTCTGTTCTGGTTTGAGAAGATTGGTTTTCTAGTTTTTCGATTCTTGATATCAGAGCCGATAGCACGTTGCTCAAGCTCTTGAAGTTCTCTTGTGAGTTCTGCTGCTGCTCGATTAGATTCTGTAATATTGTTTCCAGATTTTTCTGCTTCTCGATTAAGGTCTGAAGTATCTCTTCCTGTTGTTTGTGCTTTTCTACGAGGAAGCTGAAGGTTTGTTGCCAATTCTTCTGCTCGTCGGCTAGAGTTTGTAAGACTATCAATAATTTTGTCCAATCCGCTTCTGCGCTGATTGGATTCTGGTTCACTTCTTCCTGCCCGTTCGTTGAGTTCATTACTGGAATGACTAGATTCTTGCTCTGTTGATGGTAGCGAAGGGTTAGCTGTTTGAGATATTTGCTTTGATTTAGCATTATCTACCACTTTTTCTTTGACTACAGCAAAATTTACTAAATCTTTTGCATTCTCATTGGCTCGGCTAATTTGAACTGTTACCCCTAAATCTTGAGTATTGGCAGTATAAACCACAAATTCTTGTCTGGCGCGACTGGCTGCTACGTAAAAGCTTTCCCTTCCGATGGTCATACTCTTGGCATTGGCTGCGGAATATATACAATAGTCGGCAGTAAGACCCTGACTGCTATGCACTGTATCTACATAACTGTAATCACTATGAAGTAACCGTTCAATTGAAATATCTTGAGTCTTACCGTTGCTACTAATAGTTATTTGACCATCTTCTGTGATGCTAGAAACAGTGAAACGCTGTCCGTTTAGTTGTTTATAATCTGAGTTACGGATGTTTTTGGTAAAGCGCAGGAGTTCCCCTGGTCGTATTTCTAACTGTTGCAGAAGATATACTTCCCTTTGTTTGTATTTATTAAGCTCTAAGGTTTCAGTAATTCCTACTGTGTCTATTAAGGTAGCGGTTTGGTTTTGGGGATTAACTGAGGTAACACGATAATATAAGTCTTTGCTAAATTTAGCTGAGTCGGTTTGAAACTTAATTACATCTCCCCGTTGATAATTATGAGCTTGGGTTAGAGCAAATTTATCAATGTTTTTACGTCGCAAAGTCTGAATTTTGAGATTTTCGTCCCCCAGTGTTCCTTCAGCTATTAAACCCTGACGTACTTTACTAGCTATGGCTTTTTTGTCGGCATTTGTGCCAGCTAAAATCAGAGTTTTGCGACGTATTTCTACAGGACGACTCAGATAATCTGAGGCGATTGTATCTATACGCTTCTCATCTTCGAGAATCTGCTTAATTTTTCCTGATTCGTTCAGTTTTTGATAAGCAGAATTTACACTATCGGGGTTTTTGTCATGGATGGCGAGGGAATTTACTACTTGTTTAAGGTTAGGGTCGCGCTGTCGTAGGTTTTGGTCGATAGTAGCAATGGGTAAACCAGCATCCTGAAGTAATTTAAAAGGTGCGCCAGCAGAAATGGCTGATAATTGTTTGGTATCCCCAATGAGTATGACTCGGCTCTTAAGTTCATGAGCCTTTTCTAAAAGCTGTCTCGCGGAGCGAGTGGATATCATTCCTGCTTCATCTACTAGGATTACTTCTTGTTGGGGTAGTTGCTCTTTTGGTGTTAGGAGATAACTAGCTAAGGTTTGAGAAGTAATACCGCTTTCATCTTGTAGTACCGAAGCAGCAGCAGCAGAAGGGGCTAATCCGCGAATTGGTTGCTTGTCTCCTACTGTCGAAGCTAAAGCTTTCATGGTATAGGTTTTACCCACACCTGCATTACCTTGAATTAAAATCACACTGTCACGACTTGTGACCATCTGTTTTAAAGCAGTAGCTTGTCCTTGATTAAGAGAGCGAGATTTGGATACTGCTTCAGCTTTTTCCTGACTGGATAAGGGAATTTGGCTATTTATTCCCCCTTTAGCTAATTGAATAATCTTCTGCTCTCGACTCAGCACACTTTTAGTGGTTAATCGTTGATCACGAGTTGGTACAAATTCTTTATGTAAAGCAATTTCTGAAAGTATTTTCTCTGGGTCGTATCTTCCCTGACTCTGGCGCAGACACTCTCTTAGCAATTCATGGGGTTTAAAAGCAGAGGAGTGTTCTGTTAGGTTTTCTGTGGCGTTACTAATCAGATTTTTAAAATTATTGAAATAAGAAGGATTATGATAAGTTCGCTTCATAAATTCACGATGATATTCAGTTGGTTTACTTATCTCAATCCCCGATTCTCTAGCTCTAGTCTGCCACTCTTCTAGCTGTTTGATTCTATCTTGAGGATGATGGTGTTGTTTTTTTTCTTGACGAGTCTTGAGACATACTGCTTGTTTTTGTTCTGCTGTAGCACTACTACGAGTTAATCCCAGCTTGGCTAATTCCGCTTCTATTTGGTTACTGCGAGTGGAGAAAACTGCATCTAACTTTTCTTTATCTATTCCAGCTAATTCAAAGGTATGATCGCTAGTCCATTCAACTTGATAGCCCAATTGTTGTATTTGACGGGCTAGTTCGTGGTCGTAGTAAGCACCAATGGTTTTCTGTTGTTTGTAGAGTTGTTCATTAGCAACAGCTCGCCATTTACCGTCGGGACAAACTGTTTGATTGAGAATTACACAATGGCTGTGAAGTTGAGGGTCTTTATTCCGATTGTCGTCATGGTGAAACACTGCTATCTGGGCTGTTTCACTCTGTAATAACTGTTTTTTACCGCGCTGTTTGGTTTGATAAAAGATGCAGTTATTTTCCACATATTTCATCGTGGCTCTCACGGCTGCTTTATGAGCTTCTAATATCTTTGGGTCTTGATAAACCAACGCTGCGACGCTCACACTTTTAGGAGCAGATAGAGTTACATCTGTGCCTGGACGATTATAACGATGACTGGATTTTTTATATTGTTGTTGTTTTCTTAAAGGATTTCCTTCTGGGTCTAGTGATGAGTAGGCATTCAAAAAATCTGGCTCTTTTATTTGACCGCTAAGTCCTTGTACCTGAGCAGCTTTTCCCAACCATTCCGCATTAGTAAAACTCTCGCCCATCGTGTAGTAATTCTCTTGGGCGTAATCAAGGGGGTTGGTATAACATCTGCCTACACTAGCTACCATTTACAGGTAATTTGTTTTTTCAAGTAGTTAGTTTTATCTATTGTACTCCAAACGGTACATAATGTGTGATGCCTTAAGCTGGAGATTTTAGAATCTAGTATGAACAGAGATTGCCCTACCGCGCCTAGCGGTACATACCAGACTTTTATTCCTAAGTCTGACCCTATGCAGTCACTGTTCAGTTTAAGGGCATAAGAAGATATTATTAGGAATGAGATAAGTGAAAGGGATAGATGGATACAAATATTTCACCAATAGAATTAGCTCTCCAGAAGAAGTTAGATAAACTTCAACCCAAAACAAAAACACCAGGATTTTTACGTTCAGTGATAGAGCGACAATCAGTAAGAATTGATTCGGCTTTAGCGATGGGCTACAGTTATGATGAAATAGCTCAGATTTTTAATGAACAGGGAATTAAATGTAAGGGTTCGACGCTCAAGAAATATCATCTCCAAGCGAAGAAGAAAGGAATTAATAATTCTCCTATTCCTGAGTTACCAGAGGAATCTAAACGAGCGAAAAAAGTTAAAACAGCCAAAAAATAAATTAAGTCAGTTTCTTTCCTTTAGATTCATTTAATCTTCTATTTGACATTTAGCCTGAATACTAAAGCACTTCTTTAGAGGAATTAGGAAAACAATCAATCACAGCAGAGAACGCATTAATTACACGGTCAGAATAATCTGGATATAATTTTTGCAATTCTTCTTGACAGTCTTTGACTCGGAGTTCTAACTCCTTAAACAAATTTTGTAGCTGTTTTTGGGAAGTAAATCGTGGATGTGGTACAGGAGTAAATTCTAGGTCGGCTAAGAATTGGAGTAACCAACTTATATTCTCATTCAGGGAAGAGTTATTTGGATTCAAATCTGTTTTTTCAACCCTCACCGTTTCAGGGGAGTTAGTAGATGTCACTGGAGACACATCTCTAGGTGGTGACGGTTCTAACTGTTGTGATTGATTGCATTGAGCTTTTGTCACTTCTGTCACTGACTTTGAAGAATTATCTAAGAGCGCACTATTCCCCGAGGAGTTATTTGGATTCAAATCTGTTTTTGAAAAATTATCGGTTTCAGGGGAGTTGGTAGATGTCACTGGAGACACATCTCTAGGTGGTGACGGTTCTAACTGTTGTGATAGATTGCATTGAGCGGATGTCACTCCTGTCACTGACTTTGAAGAATTATTGCTCTTTGTTTGATTCTCTACTAGTGTTGATGAAATTAGTTCATCTTGAATAGGAGTAGTAGGGGTTGGATTATTTGGTGGGTTAGAATTGGCTACAAAACGAATTGAACGTCCATTTTTTTCTATTGTTCCTTTACCCATCCGCACCAGTTTGGTGATTAATTCAAGAGTGTATGC